>CALEOQ010000541.1 GCA_937910255.1 uncultured Caulobacteraceae bacterium
GCGTTTTTTTTTTCCAGCCGAAGACGGCATACGAGATTACGCCGTGACGGGAGTTCAGACGTGTGCTCTTCCGATCTCCGCACCCGGGCGCGCCTGCATGATGCGGGCTTTGGTCCCTTTGGCGACCCTTACGAGGCCTCGCCGATCGATCCCCGGGAGCTGGAGGGACGCCGTCTGCCGGCCGCGGCCACCCTGTTCACCCGCAATGACATGGACGTCTACCAGTTCAACTATCTGGCCGCCCAGAGCGGCGACGTGGCCGGCTTCGTGATGCTCAAGGACTTCGAGCGTTCCTCGCCGGGGCGCGCCGCGCTGGGATCGGACGCCGAGGCCAAGGCCAAGCGGTGGACGCCGCCCTTCGAATTCTATCCGCCCGAGGCGCCGGAATCGGGCGTGCCCCATTCCGACGAATCCGCGCCCACGGGCGAGGCCGCGGCCCTGGCCCTTTCACGCCTGGACGAACTGCCGTTCCTGCATGTGGGTCACGCCCTGGCCTTCCTGCAGGTGATCCCCAAGCCGATCCTTACCAAGGCCGAGCTGAGCACGACCGAGGCCCAGACCTTCCAGGCCATGCTGGGCCGTCCGATGACCGGGCGGCTGTCACCGCTGGAAGAGGTCCGGGCCATCCAGTACGCGGCCGTGAGCGGTCAGGCCCGCTCCCAGCTCACCCTGGCGGTGATGTACGCCGAAGGGGTCGGCCTGCCCCGGGACTATGCGCGGGCCTTCTACTGGTTTTCCCAGGCCGACCGACAGGGGAGTCCCGAGGCCAAGTACGCCATGTCCACCTTCTTCTCCCTTGGGATGGAAGGGGTGGCCGATCAGGATAAGGCGAGCGCCGTGGTCTATCAGATCGACGGGGCGCTGGCCGGCTTCAAACCTTCAGCCCAAAGGCTGCGCGAGCTCCTGGCCCAGGTCTCCCGCGCGCCGCGAACCTGACAAAGGCCATGACGGTGACCGCTCAAACCCCTCGATCCCACCGGACGGCCGCCCTGGCCGGCGCGCTCGCCGCAGCCCTGGGCCTGGCCTTGCTGGCCAGTCCGGCCCAGGCCTATCCGGACGCCAAGGTGGACGCCCAGATCCGCCCCAACTTCGGCGGACTGATCAACCCGCCCCTGCGCTCACCCTACCGCCCGGCGCCGTGGACCAAGCCCAGCCATAAGCCCAAGCATCACCATCGCCCGCCGCCCCACGCGCCCTATCCGCCGACGGGCGGCTATCTCAACAGTCTCAGCATCGACTGCGCCGATCCGAGCCTTGGCCCCTATCCCATCTCCGACGCCCTCTGGGCCTTGGCCGACGGCGGCGTGCTGTTCATCCGCGCCCGGGGCGGGGTCTGTCGCGAGACGGTCTATATTGATCGCCCCGTGACCATCATCGGCGAGGGAACGCCGGCTTTCGCCACCGGCCAGGCCAGCCAGCCGGCCCGGCTTTCGGCGCCCGCGGGCGCGCCCTGCATCCGCCTGGCGCCCGGGACGCGGGGGGTGGAGATCCGCGACCTGATCATCGAGTCCGACCAGGCCGGCCGCAGCGCCTGCATTGAGGCCGTAGATGCGGAGCTCGCCCTGGTGGGCAGCTACGTCCGCTACAGCGGCGAGGCCGCGGCGATCTTCGTCTCCGGCGGGCGGCTGATCGCCCGTCAGACGACGATCGAGGCGCGGACCAACGACGCCGCCGTCCTGGTCGACACCGCGACCCTCGATTTCAGCCAGGTGCGCATCGCCGCCGATGTGCGCGGCCTGGACGTCACGCCGGCGGCCGGCGAGAGCCGCCTGGTCCAGGTGGGGGTTGTGGCCGAGGGCGGCGCCCTGCCGGGCTCCACCGGGGTCACCGTGCGCGGCCTGCGCAGCGGCGGCGGCAAGCTGGTGGTGCAGAACAGCTATGTGGGCGGCTGGATCACCGGCCTCTATGTGGACCGCGGCGCCAAGCTGGAGCTGATCCGCAGCCGGGTCCGCGCCCGGCGGGGGATCATCTCCGACTGGGGTGAGGTGGTGGTCCGCGAGTCCGCCGTCTGGGGGGACGAGTACGGCGGCTATTTCGCGGGCGGCGCGCCGGTGATCGAGCACAACCGGTTCGGCGGCCCGCGGGGCGGCCTGGTCTTCGACAGCCAGGCCCGGCCGAACCTGTCGCCCAACTACCTCTATGCGCCGGAGGGCTGCGATCCCTATGGCCAGACCCAGGGGCTCTATTGCCTGCCGCTGGCGGCTGCGCCGCCCCTGGCCTTCGCCACGCCCGAGACCTATGGCCAGCCGGCCTATGGGGGACAGGCCTATGGCTGGAGCCACGACGGCTATGACCGAGGCTATCAGGCCGATGGAAGCCCGGTCCCCATCGCCGCGCCGCCGCCGCCGCGCCGGGGCTTCTTCGGCCGGCCCGCCTATTGAGCCCTATTGGGCCTCGAAGAAGTCCTCAGGCCCCTCGACCTCGACCAGGCGGCCCTTGCGGATCTCGACGAAGCGGGTGGCGGCCGTGCGGGTGAAATGGCGGTCGTGGGAGACGAAGAGGCAGGTGGTCTCGGCCTCCTCCAGCTGACTTTCCAGGGCCTCCTGGCCCTCGATGTCCAGGTGGTTGGTGGGTTCGTCCAGCAGGTAGAGATTGGGCCGGGCGAGCTTGAGCCGCAGGAAGATCAGCCGCGCCCGCTCCCCGTGGCTGAGGTCGCCGATCGGGCCGCTGACCCGGGCGTGTGAGAACCCGGCCTTGGCCAGCAGGGCGTTGGTCTGGGTCTTGGTGGCCGCCTCGGCCCCGGCCACATAGTCGAACAGGCTCATCTTCAGCGGCAGGTCGCGCATGGCCTGGTCGAAATAGACCATCCGAATGGACGGGTTGAAGCGGATGGGCGCGCTTCCATCATAGTGCGTCTGAGCCGGGTCATAGGCCCGCGCCAGGGCGTTCAGCAGCATCGATTTGCCGGCGCCGTTGATCCCCAGCACCGCGATCCGATCGCCCACGGCCACATTCAGCCGATCGACGCGATAGAGGGCGCGGCCGTCCGGGGTGGCGACGGTGACGTCGGCCAGCCGCAGGGCGACCTTGGCGTCCATCTCGCCCTCGCCCAGCTCCAGGCGACGCTCCCGTCCCGTATAGGTCTCGGTCCGCTCGGCCTCGATGCGGGCGATGCGCTTCTCGGTGGCCTTGGCGCGCTTGTGGAACTTGTCATTCAGGACGCCCCACTGGCGATAGCGGGCGGCCATGGCCTCCAGCCGGTCGATCTCCTTGGCCTCCAGCTTGCGGCGGGCGGCTTCGGCGGCGTCACGGGCCATCAGTTCGGCGCGGGCGGCGACGAAGGGCTGGGTGAAGCTGTGCGCCCCGTCGGCCCGCAGGAAGACCGTGCGGCTGGTGGTCCGCTCCAGGAAGGCGCGGTCGTGGCTGACGATCAGCATGGGCAGCCGGCGCTCGGCGTCCAGCCACCGCTCCAACCGGTTGATGTTGGCGAGGTCCAGATGGTTGGTCGGCTCGTCGAGGATCAGCAGGTCCGGCTCGGCCAGTCGCACCGCCGAGGCGATCAGGAACAGCCGCCGCCAGCCGCCGCTGAGCGCCGAGAACCGGGTCTCCGCCAGCTCGGCCGGGATCTCGAATTCATCCAGCAGGACGTCGATCCGCCAGTCTTCGGCGCCGTCCTCGGGCAGGGCGGTGGCCAGCACCTCCCGGGCCGTGAGGTCCAGCAGGTGCTCAGGGGCTTCCTGGGGCACATAGCCGACCTTCAAGCCGCGCGACCGGATGATCTTGCCGCTGTTCAGCTCCAGTTCGCCGGTCAGGCACTTGAGCAGGGTCGACTTGCCGGCCCCGTTCTCGCCCACCAGGGCCGTGCGCGCCGCGTCCAGGGCGAAGGTCACGCCTTCGAAGATGCGCGTGGCCCCATAGTAGAAGCTGGCCTCTTCCACCCCCAGCACTGCGCTCGCCATCACCGCCTCCCCAGCCCAACATGGCGCCGCCCGCAGTTTTGTTCAGCCCGTCAGAGCCGGTTCAGGCTAGCTGCGCCAGGGCGAGTTGCGAAATAAGACATACGTCGCCCGCCGCCGTGGCGGTATCCAGGCGCAACTGGTCGATCGTGCTGCGTCGCCAGTCGCCGCCGCCCTGGGCCAAGCGTGTCATGTCATAGACCAGAACGCTCGGGCGCCCCTCTGCAGGCGGTCCCCCGAAGGCATAGTTCATGTATCGAGCCGTTTCGCTCCGCCTATCGGTGGCGTAGTAGAGCGCGCCATCCCAAGCCCCGACCGCGCGCTGGCGGACCAGACTCACTAGCACCAGATCAATCGCCGCCCCTTCAAGGGCGAGGCCGGCCGGCGAGCGGAGGATCGGGTCGGCGCTCTGGCTGACCAGTTCGAGCCCTCGACCTGGAATGTGGCGCAGCTCCGCACCGGTACCCGTGAACTCCTGGTCACCATTGGCGAAGTCCCAGGATTGACTGACGCGGAGGTCACCGCCCCGCAGATGGAACCGCCGGGCTTCAGCGCTCCAAGTGATCTCCTGGTTCAGGTGGGTGCGCGGTTGGCCAGGTGGTTTGTCGCAGGCCGCTAGCGTCGCGGCGCCCATCTGAGCGAGCAGGAGACGGCGCGCGATCATGGAAGGGACTCCGGCATGGTCTCGGATTGACCCTCAGCGAGCGGGGCGGCAGGCGTTAATCCGGGACTATAAAGGATGAGGGCCTCGCCCGAATAGGTGACGCGCCAGGGATCTGGTGGCGGCTCGCCCCCGATGATCGCCACCTGCGAAGCCCCATCCAGAAGCGTTGCGGGAATGGGTCCCAGCGGCCGCACATGGATTTGCACCTTCCCCCCATAGGCCAGGAAGGCCTTATGGCTGGCATTGTGGTCGAAGGCGATCAGGACGGGCAGGTCCTCCGGTGGCGCGAGCGCCGCGGCCACCACCAGATCCTTTTCCAGAGCGGCCCGATGAGCGGCGACGCCGGTGCTGACCCAGGTGTGGTCATAGTGGGTGGAAACCAGCCCGAAGGCGACAAGGGCTGAGGCCCATACCCGCGCAGGGGGCGCACCTCGGATCAGGGCCAGACATAGGAGGAGGACTACCCCCGCGCTGATCCCGGCATAGGGAAGGGGCGCAGCGAAGGCCCAGGCGCCAAGGTGCGGGATGTAGAAGGCCGAAAGCGCCGCGCTGTCCCAGGGCAGGATGGTCACGCCGAGCGTCCAGGCCAGCAGAAGGCCGGCGAGCCCCGCGGCCGGCAGTGCGGCCAGCCACAGGCGCGCGGCAAGGCCGCCGTCCCGCCACAGCGCATGGACCGAGCCCGCCGCGGCGATCCAGAGGAGAGGGGTGTAGAACTCGAAATAGCGGCCCCAGAGCCGGTCGCTTTCGCCCTCGATGGCCGAGACCTTGACGGCGAACAGCACGATCATCGCCAGGGTCGCCGCCAGGGCGGCGGCGAGAACCAGAAACGCGACCTCATCCGGGGCTGGGGCCTCGCGGCGGCGCCAGCGGCCGGCCACGGCGCGCGCCCCCGCCAACAGGGGCGCGCCAGCCATCAACAGGGTCGCCGAGCCAAGGCTGAGCACGGTGACGGCGGCGGTGCGCAGGGGCTCTGGCGGGACCCTTGCGAAGTGGTCGGCATAGGCTGCGCCGAGGAAGAAGGTGAAGGCCGCCTCGCCGCGCCCCGTCAACAGCTGGATCGCGGCGCCGGTGAGCAGAAAGACGCCCGCAAACAGCGCGCCCTGGCCCAACGCAGACCAGATCCGACGCTGGCCCAGGGCGACCATGGCCAGGAGCAACAGCCCCATGGCGGACATGATCACCACCCCATGCGGTTTGATCAGGACCAGGGCCGCGCACAGTCCGCCGCTGGCGCCCGCCAGCATCCACGGACGCGTAAGCGCCCACCGCGCGCTGGCGGCGACAATGACCGCCAGCACCAGGACGAACAGGCCCTCGGGCATGGCGGTGACGACGAACCTGTGGAAGGGATAGGCCAGGGCTGCGGCGAGGCCCCAGACCGCGACATTCCGGGTCTGAACCATAGACAGCGCCCGGTGCAACAGGATCAGGCCGCCCACATAGGCCGAGAGCCCAATCAACCGCAGCCAGGGCAGCACATTGGCCGAGAGCGCATCGACCAGCTGGATCAACAGCACATAGACGGTGTTCCCCACCGGGTGGACGGTCGGGTGACGCTCCGGGTGCGCGGCCAGCAGATCGCCATACAGGGCGCGGATCAGATAGGCGCCCTCGTCCCCCGCATAGAGCGGCCAGGGGGTGAAGACCCGATTGAGATAGAAGAGTGCGACAAGGGCCGCGCCCAAGAGAACCAGGGCGTCACCCACCCGTCGCGTCGGGCTCGGCCATGCGAACACTCTTGAACGCCACATTCTAGTTCACGCCCCCGCAAGCGCTGGCCGAGTCCGCAGCCACGCGCGTGCTAGAGTGGCGTCTAAGGCGTGGTGGCGGCACAATCAAGATCGGCCAAGATCGGCAGGACCGCCCACGAAAAAGGCGCCGCCCCTGGGGACGGCGCCTGATTCAAACGCGCGCGCAGTCCTACTTCTTGAGGGCGTCGCGGGCGCCTTCCTTGACGTCGCCGACGCCCTTCTGAACCTTGCCTTCGGCCTGATCCATATTGCCTTCGGCTTCCAGACGCTCGTTGTCGGTCATCTTGCCGACCGCTTCCTTGGCCTTGCCGCCCATATCCTTGGCGGTACCTTCGACTTGATCCTTATGCATCGGAAACTCCTTCGGTTTCGGGAGGTGCGGGGGCGCCTCGTCTGTTGCAGAAGGAATGCGCGAAGCCGCGCGCTTGTTCCGCCCGATCACGCCCCTGCGGTTGCGCCGCAGGCGGGGGGCGTCTATTTCCTGCACCAATTCCGAAATCGCAGTTTCAAAGGCGGGCGCGGCACCATCCATGGCGCAGCAACATATTTTTCAGATGCAGGGCCTGACCAAGGCCTATCCCGGCAGCAAGAAGGTGTTCGAGAACATCTGGCTGTCCTTCTATGCCGACGCCAAGATCGGGGTGGTGGGGGTCAACGGCTCGGGTAAGTCCACCCTGCTGAAGATCATGGCCGGGATCGACAAGGAGTTCACCGGCGAGGCCCGCGCCGCCGACGGCGTGAAGATGGGCTATCTCGAACAGGAGCCGCACCTGGACGAGAAGCTCGACGTCTGGGGCAATGTCATCTCCTGGTGCGAAGAGAAGAAGATCTTCGACGCCTACAACGCCGTCGCCGCCAAGATGGGCGAGGAATATACCGACGAGCTGATGGAGGAGATGACCGCCCTCCAGGAGAAGCTGGACGCCGGCGATCTGTGGGACATCGACTCCCGCATCGAAATGGCCATGGACGCCCTGCGCTGCCCGCCCAACGACTGGCCGGTGGACAAGCTGTCGGGCGGTGAGAAGCGCCGCGTGGCGCTGGCCCGCCTGCTTTTGTCCAAGCCCGACATGCTGCTGCTGGACGAACCCACCAACCACCTGGACGCCGAAAGCGTCGCCTGGCTGCAGCATCACCTGGAAGCCTTCCCCGGCTGCGTCATCCTGGTGACCCACGACCGCTACTTCCTGGATCAGGTGACCAAGTGGACCCTGGAGCTCGATCGCGGCAAGGGCGTGCCCTACGAGGGCAACTACTCCTCCTGGCTGGAACAGAAGGCCAAGCGCTCGGCCATCGAGGATCGCGAGAGCGAAAGCCGCAAGCGCACCCTCGAACGCGAGCTGGAATGGGTTCGCTCCTCCCCCAGCGCCCGGCGCACCAAGTCCAAGGCCCGCCTGGCGGCCTTCGATGAACTGGTCAACGCCTCGGAGCGTGAGAAGCAGTCCTTCGCCCAGATCCAGATCCCGCCCGGTCCCCGGCTGGGCCAGGTGGTCATCGAGGCCGACAATCTGGAAAAGGCCTATGGGGAGAAGCTGCTCTTCAAGGACCTGACCTTCCGCCTGCCGCCCGGCGGCATTGTCGGGGTGATCGGCCCCAACGGGGCGGGCAAGTCGACCCTGTTCAAGCTCCTCACCAAGCAGGAAGTCCCCGACGCGGGCGACATTCGCCTCGGCGAGACCGTGCAACTCTCCTATGTGGATCAGAGCCGCGATGCGCTCGATCCCAACAAGAACGTCTGGGAGGAAATCTCCGGCGGCCTCGACGTGATGAAGGTCGGCGCCCGCGAGATCATCAGCCGCGCCTATGTGGGCTCGTTCAACTTCAAGGGCGCAGACCAGCAGAAGAAGGTCGGCCTTCTGTCCGGCGGTGAGCGCAACCGCGTCCACCTGGCCAAGACGCTGGCCTCCGGCGGCAATGTCATCCTGCTCGATGAGCCCACCAACGACCTGGACGTGGAAACCCTGCAGGCCCTGGAAAGCGCCCTTGAGGACTTCCCCGGCTGCGCGGTGGTCATCAGCCACGACCGCTGGTTCCTCGACCGCCTGTGCACCCACATTCTCGCCTTCGAGGGCGACAGCCATGTGGAGTGGTTCGAGGGCAACTTCGACGCCTACGAGGAAGACAAGAAGCGCCGCCTGGGCACCGACAGCATCATCCCGCACCGGCTGAAGTTCCAGAAGTTCAGTCGATAGGACTCATCGCGGTAAATATTCCCCCATTACCACACCCATGGTTGTGCGCTGGCCAGGGCCGCGCTAGCCCTGGCCCCGCCGCGTGGGGCGGCGCAGGGGGTTATTTTTAGATCGGAAGAGCGTCGTGTAGGGAAAGTGTGTAGATCTCGGTGGTCGCCGTATCATTAAAAAAAAAAAAAGACACTAGAGTGACTATTGTTAATGTAAACACCCACGTGCGACACCACTAACAACATATCTCAACGTCCACACACTAACAACACGTCACAT
>CALEOQ010000542.1 GCA_937910255.1 uncultured Caulobacteraceae bacterium
GCGGCGTACAATGAACAAGCTGAAGGTAGAGAGGTGTAGCGGTGAAGAGGGCGCAACTAGAGAGCGAGAGAGTTAATGTCCAGGCTTTTTTTTTTTCAAGCAGAAGACGGCATACGAGATTACGACGTGACTGGAGTTCAGACGTGTGCTCTTCCGATCTTTCCTCTACGCCCGCGCCGGCCTGCTCGCCGAGGATTGGACACAACGCGCCCGGGTCGCCCTAGACGCGCTCGGCCCGCCCCCGCCGTTCAAGCCGGCCACGGCCCTGCGCCGCGGCAATCTGCTGCCCGCCGCCGCCATGGCGGGGCTCGCACTGGTGGTGTTGAGCGGCCAGGCCGTGGCCCAGGACATGACCGCCGAGGCCCTGCGCCAGAGCGTGGCCGAAGCGCCCCTCGACTGGCGGGCCCGCCATAATCTGTCCATCGCGCTCGCCGCCCAGGACCGCTGGGAAGAGGCCGCCGGCCATGCGGCGATCGCCTGGGTGCAGAACCCCGCCGATCCCCGGACCCGCCAGCTCTGGATGACCACCGGCGCCAAGGCCGGCTACAGCCTGGAGCCCGGCGCCAGCGTGCCCCGCCCCCGGGACTGGCGCGGCCGGGCCATCGCCATCGCCTCGCCGGCCGCCTGGCGCTGGCTGCTGATCGGCTTCGCCTGGGTCGCAACGGCGGGGCTCGCAGCCGCGCTCTACGCCCGCTACCGACCAAGGCGCCATCTCGCCCGGGCGGGACTCGCCGTGGCGGGATTGGCCGTGGTCGGCGCTGTGATCAGCGCCACGGCCCTGGGCGGCTATGGCGTCCTGGCGAGCGAGAAGGCTGTCCTGGTCTGGGGCGCGGGTCCCCTGCGCCCCCTGCCGGTGGACACGCCGGCCGAGGAAGCCGAGATCCAGCTGGCCGGCGGCACGGCGGGGCGGGTCGACAAGGCCTATCTGGGCTGGCGGCGCGTGAAGCTGGCCGATGGGCGATCCGGATGGACGCGGGCCGAGCGGCTGCTGCCGGTCTGGGACAGCCCGAACTAGCTAGGCCCTGTGCGGCTCGCCCCTACTCGACGGGCTTGGCGCGGTAGGCGACCTCGTCCAGCTCGCCTTCCCACTTGGCCACGGTGACGGCCACCACCAGGTCGCTCGTGGCGTTGGGCACGGTGCGGGTCATGTCGAGGATGCGGTCAAAGGGCAGGATGAAGCCGACCACCAGGGCGGTCTGTTCGGCGCTGAGGCCGATGACCTGCAGCACGGCGGCCAGCATGAACAGCGAGGCCGAGGGCACCGGCGCTGTGCCGACCGCCACGATCACGCAGACCAGCCCGACCATGAAGTACTGGGCCACCGTCATGTCGACGCCGAAGGCCTGGGCCGAGAACACCGCCAGCAGCGCCACATAGAGGGCCGTGCCGTCCATGCTGAGCGTCGCCCCCAGCGGCAGGGTGGTGGAGGCCACCGTATGGCTGACGCCCAGATTCTTCTCCGCCACCCGCATGGCCACGGGCAGGACCGCGGCGCTGGACGAGGTGGAGAAGGCGACGATCACGGCATCGGCGATGTCGCGGAAAAACGGTACCACCGGCAGGCGGGCGATCAGCCGGATGACGCCACCGTGGACGATCAGGCTCTGGATCAGACAGCCCAGCACCAGGGCGCAGGCCAGCAGGAAGACATGAATGAAGGTCTCCGGCCCTGAGGTCCCCATCACCCAGGCGACCAGGGCGAGGACCCCGAAGGGCGCCAGCTCCATGATCACCCGCACGAGCACCAGCATGATGTCGGAGCCGATCTGGAACAGCCGCGCGACCGGCGCCGCCGGCTCGCCGATGATCAGCACGCCCATGCCGATGAGGATGGCGAAGAAGATGACCGCCGGAATGTCGCCATTGGTGAGGGCGGCGAACGGATTGAGCGGGATGATGCTCATCAGATAGGCGCCGAGCGTCGGCGCCTCGCCCAGCACCTGAGGCGTCGTGCCGGCGAAGTCCATGCCGGCGCCGGGCTGGAAGAGCACGCCGAGGGAAAGGCCCACCGAGACCGCCACCGCGGTCAGGGCCAGGTACATGAACAGCGTCTTGGCGCCGATGGAGCCCAGCCGTTTCACATCGCCCATGCCGGCGATGCCCGAGACGATGGAGAAGAAGACCAGCGGGGTGACGATCATGCGGATCAGCCGCACGAAGACATCGCCGATCCATTTGAGGCCCACGGCCTGTTCGCCAATCACCAGTCCGAGGATCGTACCCAGGACCAGACCCAGCAGAATCCGCTTCCACAGGGTGACCTCGAGCCAGTAACGCCGGACGAAGCCGCCGACGCCCTTGCGGTCAGGCGCGGCGGGGGGCGCAGGCTCGGGCGCGAGGTCGCTCATCGGCAAGTCTCCAGGACGAAGTGGCGGCGATCCTTGAGCTCGGCGACCCCTTTAGGATCAGGCCGCGCCGTCCGGTGTCGCGGTGTCGGGCACGCCCCAGAGGGCCTTGGGCGGCAGCAGCTCGGCGCCACGCTGGACCGCGCCGCCGGCATAGTCATCAGCAATCCAGGTGGGGCCGTCGAGATCGACGAAATCGGCGTGGCGGGCCACATGGAAGGCCGGCGCGATGGACATGGACGACGAGACCATGCAGCCGACCATGACGCCAAAACCCATGCGCCGGGCTTCGGTCAGCAGGTCCAGGGCCTCGGTCAGGCCGCCGGTCTTGTCGAGCTTGATATTGACCACCTGATAGCGGTCCTTCAGCCCCGGCAGGTCGGCGGCCACGTGGCAGGACTCGTCAGCGCAGATGGGGGCGCAGCTCTCGAAGCCCAGCAGGTCGCTGTCCTCGTCGGCCGACAGGGGCTGTTCGATCAGGGCGACCTTCAGGTCGCGCAGGACCGGCTGGAGCTGCGCCAGGGTTTCGATCGTCCAGCTCTCATTGGGGTCGACGATCAAGGCGGCGTCCGGCGCGGCGGCGCGGACCGCCTCCAGGCAGGCGGCGGGGTTCTTCCGGTCGACCTTGACCTTGATCAGGGTCGCGCCGGTCATCCGTGCGGCCGCCTCACCCATCGCCTGGGGGGTGTCCAGGCTCACGGTCAGCGCACTCACCAGGGGATGGAGCGGAGGCTGGCCGAGGGTGTCGGCGACCGCACGGCCGGCCAGGCGGGCTTCGAGATCCCACAGGGCGCAGTCGATGGCGTTGCGGGCCGCGCCTGGACCCAGCCGGCTGGCCAGCTCCAGGCGCGTCATCCCGTTGGTCAGCTCGGTCGACAGGCTGTTCACCTGCTCCAGGACCGACTCGATGGTCTCGCCGTAGCGGGCGTAGGGCACGCCCTCGCCCCGGCCCCGATGGCCGTCCTGGACCAGGGTGACCGCGACCACGTCAGCGGCGGTCTTGACCCCGCGGGAGATGCGGAAGGGGGTGCTTAGCGGCCAACGCTCTGCTCGGACTGCAACGGTGCGAAGCATTCAACTAACCTATCGACGATCTGGTCCACGCCCATGGAGACGGGGTCCTGGCAAGGGAGGTTGAAGCGCGCCGAGGTCTCGTCGCAGAGACGGCGCGCCTCATCGGGGGCGAGGTTGGAGGTGTTGAACGCGATCCCCACCGGCGTCACGCCCGGATTGGTCAGGGCGGCCGAGGCGAGATTGGCCTCCAGGCAGGCCTTCAGGTCCGGCAGGGTGCGGCCAGGAATCCCGCGCATGTGCGGCCGGCCAGGCTCGTGGCAGAGCACGATGGCGTCCGGCTGGGCGCCGTGCAGCAGGCCAAGCGACACGCCGGCGAAGGACGGATGGAACAGGGAGCCCTGCCCCTCGACCAGATCCCAGCCGCCATCGGTGCGGGCCGGGGTGATGGCCTCGATGCCGCCGGAGATGAAGTCGGCGATCACCGCATCGATGGGCACGCCGGACTGGGCGATGAAGATGCCGGTCTGGCCGGTGGCGCGGAAGTCGGCGCGCAGGCCGCGGCCGCGCATCTCCCGCTCGATGGCCAGAGTCGTGTACATCTTGCCGACAGAGCAGTCTGTGCCGACGGTCAGCAGGCGGTGACCTGCGCGGGGCCGGCCATTGCCGACGTCCATCTTCTTCGGCGGCTCGCGCACGTCGAACAGGGACAGGCCGTTGCGCTCGGCCGCGGCGACGATCTCGGGATGCTCGGTCAGGCGTTCATGCAGGCCTGAGGCCACGTTGAGGCCCGCGTCCAGAGCCTTTACGGCGTCGGCGACGATCTTGGGACCCAGCACGCCGCCGGCGTTGGCGACGCCGATGATCAGGGTCTTGGCGCCCTTGGCCGCGGCCTCGGCGAAGTCCAGGTGCGGCAGGTTCAGGGTGACCGTGCACTCCGAACCCCGGTGCTCGCCCAGGCTCCATTCGGGACGCCAGTAAGCCACCCCGCGGGAGGTCTTCACGGAAAGCTCGTTCTGGGAGTCCCCAAGATAGAGCAGGTAGGGCGGCGGGATCATAATGCCTCACTTCGGGCCGGCGCAGTGGTGTTGCGCAATCATCGCGCAACCAGGGCGCGCGCGAAGCTCGAAAGAGAGAGGAGTGTTATAGCCCGGGGTTATGCGCCTGTTGCTGGTCCTGGATATCGGCCTTCAACGTATTCACGAAAGCCTTGGCGATCTTGGAAAGCGGGCGGTCTTCCAGGTATATACAGTAGACGCCAAAGCTCACCGGCTGCTCCAGCGGCCTGAAGTCAAGATCAGGTCCAAGATTTTCCCGGGCCGTAAACTCATCGACAATCGCCACCCCGGCCCCGTGGCGG
This sequence comes from uncultured Caulobacteraceae bacterium, assembly GCA_937910255.1. GTDB lineage: Bacteria > Pseudomonadota > Alphaproteobacteria > Caulobacterales > Caulobacteraceae > Phenylobacterium. The sequence continues at coordinate 4,717 of CALEOQ010000542.1, forward strand.
ACCAGGGCCGCGGCCACATAGTAGGTCTGGACGACGATACCTTCAGGGCGTCCGGGATTGCCTTGCACCACCTCGCTGGCATAGAGGGCGCCGACCGGACCGCTTCCGGTCAGGCTGATCAGTTCGTGGCCGGCGAAGCGGTCGAGGCTGACCCGGGGCGGCGCATCGGGCAGATACTCGCGCCGGTAGAGCACGACCAGTTCGCCCGTGCCGATGCGGGTGTGGGCCAGGCGGGGGTGGCGCGGGGCGTCATAGGCCGCCGCCAGGTCGGCCTTGCGCTCATAGAGCGCGCGTAGCACGTCCTCGTCGTGCAGGGTCTGCAGCCCAAAGGTAACGCCGGGATTCTTCTTGCGAAACAGGGCGACGGCCCGCGGCGCGACGCCGAGGCCGAGCGACGGCAGCACCGCCAGGCCGATATGGGCCGACCCGCCCTTCAGCAGGTTGCGGGTGGTCTCCTTCAGCGACTCGATCTTGGTGTAGATCTCGTCCACGTCCCGGAAGAGGGCGTGGGCCTCCTCAGTCGGGGTCAGGCGCCCCTTGACCAGGCGGAACAGGGGAAAGCCCAGCCGGCCCTCGGCGTGCTTCAGCACCTTGCTGACCGAGGGTTGCGACACATAGAGGGCCCGGGCCGCAGCGCTGATCGAGCCCGCCCGATAGACCGCGTGGAAGACCTCGATGTGTCGAAGATTCATCGAGGGTAGATTGGCGCCGGTCGGTTCCATGCCTTCTCAGACCATACCGCCGATGGCGCCGCAAGCGGCCGGGATCAGCCGCCGCCCAGGTGCGCATCCCGACGTTCGAACAGGGCCGCGTCAGCGAAGCCCGCAGTCTCCGGGCGGCCGCGGCCGAGCATCACCTGCAGGTAGCAGTCCTCCTCGGTCTCATTGACATAGCCGTGGATGACGCCGGGGGGGCACGAGATCATCTCCCAGGGGCCGAGTTCCTGCGACAGGCGCCGGCCGTCCTCGTCCTCGATGAACACCACGCAGCGGCCCTGCAGGATGAAGAACACCTCCTCGACCTCGTGAGTGTGCGGCGCATTCCCCTGCCCTGGCGGCACCAGCATGATCGACAGGGTGAAGCCGGTGGCCGGGATCACGCTGGCGTCGTCATGCTTGCCCGAGGCGCCGGCGCCGATGAAGCGATGCTGGGCCCGGCGATAGCCCTCGATGCTGGCGTCGGAAAACGCGTTCCAGTCGGGCGTGCGGGTCTCGAACCTGGCCACATAGCGGGCCATCAGGTCTTCGAGGGAGGCGTCGGCCAGTTCGGGGGGCCGGGGGTGGCGGGCGACGGACATGGGGCGGTGTTCCTTATGGACTAGAGGACGGCGTCGGCGACCTTGACGCTGTCGATCAGACAGGCGCGGCCGATGAAGGCGTCATGCAGGTCGGGGTCGAGGCCGGCCTGGCGGATGGTCTCCAGGCCCTTGGCGCGGGCCTCGGGATCCTTCTCGCCGAGGGTCTTCTTGTTCTGGATGCTCTGGGCCTGGACGAAATCGGTCTGGGCTTTGCGCCGCTGGCGGGAATAGCGGTCCAGCAGCGGCTGGGCTTCGGCGCCGCCATTGAGGATGTCGTCCAGCTTGGCCGCCAGGTTGACGGCGTCGTGGATGCCGCCATTCATCCCCATGCCGCCCACAGGGTTGTTCACATGGGCCGCGTCGCCGGCCAGCAGCACCCGGCCCTTGTTGAAGGTCGCCGCCACCCGCTGGTGCACCCGATAGAGGGCCACCGTGGCGATCTCATAGGGGCCGTCCTTGGGGCAGAACTTCTGCAGGCGGGCCTCAATGGCGTCCGGCGACAGGAGTTCCTCGTCGCTCTGTTCGGGCAGGGTCGGACTGACCGCCCGCCACAGGCCGCCGCCGTCCGGACCGCGGGCCTTGAAGAGGTTCATCCACTCGTCGGGATCGGAGAAATAGTTGCGGTTGCTGAGGTCGGGCCGCAGGGACATGAAGTCGAAATGGGTGTCGACCTTGAGGAAGCGCTCGGGCCAGGTGAAGCCCTCGAACTCGATCTCGGCCAGGCGACGAACCGTGCTGCGACCCCCGTCGCAGCCGATCAGATAGTCGCCCTCGATCTCGACCACGCCCTGCGCGGTTTCGAGCACGGCGCGGACCTTGTCGGCGTCCTGGATGATGTCGGTGAGGCGGGCGCCCATCATCACCTCACAGCCAGCATCGGCCTTCAGGCGCTCCAGGATGGTGGCGGAGATCTTGTACTGCTCCCACTGCAGCACATAGGGGTGCTCGGGCGGGGTCTTCATCTCGCGGATGTCGAAGCGGGCGATCCGCTGGCCGGTGGGGCGGTCCATATAGTGGAAGACCGGCGAGACCAGGCCCTGCTCCAGACCCGCCTCCAGCAGGTCCAGCTCGGCCAGCATGGCGATGGTCGGCGGGTGGCAGGAGGCGGCGCGGCAATCGATCTCCGGCGCCAGCAGCGCCTCGACCAGAACCACCGGCACGCCCCGGCGGCGCAGGGCGTAGGCGGCGATGGTCCCCACGGGACCGGCCCCCACCACGATCACTTTCGACCCAGACGCCATGGTACGCACTCCTCTTGAGAGGGGCGACGCTAACGGCCTCTAGTTTGTATGACAATATTAGATGTTGGCGCCGGAGACGCCTTTGGGCGGCGCCTAGGAAGCAGCCTTCCGTTTCGCCGGAATGGCGGTTTTTTCATCGGCCTCCAGGCGGGCCACGATGGCCGCCCGGGCGTTGCGCAGGTGAACGGCCATGGCCTCGGCGGCGCGATCGGCGTCGCCCGCCTGCACCGCCTCCATCATGGCGTCCCATTCCTTGAGGCCCCCATCGAGCCTGCCGGGCTCGGCCATGGAGCGGATGCGCAGATAGTTGACCCGCGCCAGCAGGGGCCGGGCCACCTCGTAGATCACCCGGCTCTTGGCCCCGATCAGGACCCGCTCATAGAACTCGCTGGCGATGGCCGAGAGCTGGGCCATGTCGTTCTTGCTGAGCGCCTTGACCAACCGCTTGTGCACCGCGGCCAACGCCTTGCGCTCGGCGTCGTCGGACAGGGCGACAAAACGCCGGATCGCCTGGGTCTCCAGCATTTCACGGATCATGTAGATGTCGGCGGCGTCCTGGGCGGTGATCACCGCCACATTGATGCTGCGCCGCCGGCCCACCTCGACCAGGTTTTCCGACTGCAGCTGTCGCAGGGCCTCGCGCACCGAGGTGCGGCTGACGCCCAGGGCCTCGCACAGTTCCCGCTCCACCAGGCGCGCGCCGGGGGGGTAGAGGCCAGAGCTGATGGCGTTGCGGAGCTTCGAGATCGCATGGTCGCGCACCAGCGACGGCGTATCGATAATCCTCAGGTCTTCGTATTCCAAGTCAGCCCCTTGTCACGCGGATCTGTCGTTCGCCGCGTTGCGATTCCGTGTCCGACAACCCTACCGTGGATTTGGCCCAGTCAGGGCTCAGGAAACAAGCCCGCCTGCAGGCGCGAAGCCGGCAATCCGATCCCCAGCCGGGCGCATTGCAGCAGGCTGTGGGCCGTCAGGGCCGAGGTCTTGGGGTTGTCCGGCGCGGCCAAGGCGAAGATCTCGAACAGGAACCGGCCAAAGTCGCCCTCGGCGGTGATGACGCCTAAGGGGTCGGTCATCTTGCGCGAGGAGATCAGCCGCACCCGGGTCCGGTCGAGCCCCAGCCCCGCCAGGGAGACGGCGACCGAGACATTGGCGTTCTTGGGATAGGCCGCCGCGGCCTCCCGGGCCGAGCCCTCGAAGAACACCTGCTCTTCAGCCGGATCGTCCAGGTCGATGACCTGCTCGGCCGGCGTGCCGCGCCAGGCGTGGGGCGGCTTGTGGGAATCGTAGGTGACGGCGCTTAAGCCTGCGAGGCTGGCGGCCACAAGCCCGTCGAGGCCCGCCCCGGCGCCGGCGGGCCTCCCCAGCCGCCCGCCCCCCGATCCGCAGCGCCTCCTGTCGGGCACAGGTGTCGACCCCGGTGCTAGCCGTCTCCTTAACAACCCAGTCCTCCTAGCTCCGCGACCACAGCACCCC
>CALEOQ010000543.1 GCA_937910255.1 uncultured Caulobacteraceae bacterium
TTTGAGTACACGCAGAAGAGATGGTATGGCATCGTTATTTTTTTTTTTCAAGCAGAAGCCGGCATACGAGCTTACGACGTGACTGGAGTTCAGACGTGTGCTCTTCGATCTCCTGGGTTGACCGACACGATCCGACAGTTCGACTGGAGCACGACGCCCCTCGGACCCAAGGACGCCTGGTCGTCGGCCTTGCGCACAACCTACGACATCATGATGTCGACCCGGTTCCCCGTGTGCGCCACCTGGGGGCCGGAGATGACCCTCCTCTACAATGACAGCTACATCCCCTTCCTCGGCAATCGCCACCCGGCGGCCCTGGGCCAGCCGATCAACGAGGTGTGGCACGACATCTGGGACGACATCCGCCCGTTGATCGAGACGGCGATGAGCGGCGAGTCGGTCGGCCTGGAGGATCTCAAGCTCATCATGACCCGCAAGGGCTATCCTGAGGAAACCTACTGGACCTTCTCCTACAGCCCGCTTCGAGAGGGTGACCGGGTCATGGGCATCCTCGATATCGCCCTGGAGACCACAGACCGGGTGACCAGCGCCCGGGAACAGGCGCGGACCGAGGCTGCGCTTCGGGAGGCGGTCGCGCAGCGAACCTTGCTGGCCGATGAACTGCAACACAGGGTGAAGAACATTCTGGCCATGGTCGGCGGTGTCGCCCGCCAGACCTTCCGCCCGCCCGCCACCCTGTCCTCGGCCACGGCGGAGTTCGAGGCGCGACTTCACGCGCTGGGCCGGGCGCAGGATCTCCTGACCCAGGTCAGCTGGACGGAAACGGACGTCGAGACGGTCGTTCGAAACGGGCTGGCCAACGTGGTTCCGGAACGTGTGCGCATGGGCGGACCCAAGGTCGCGCTTCCGGCCAAGCCGGCCCTGGCGCTCAGCCTCGCGCTGCACGAACTGATGACCAATGCGATGAAGTACGGGGCGCTCTCCACCGAAGCCGGCCACGTCTCGCTGGGCTGGACCGCCGACCCGGCCGGAACGCTGCGGTTCTCCTGGTCAGAGTTCGGCGGACCTCCGGTCGTCCCGCCCACGCACAAGGGCTTCGGCTCGCGCCTCATCACCTCCGCGCTCGCGACGGAGTTTCGAGGCTCGACCGACTTGGACTATCCACCCGACGGCGTGCGTTTCACGCTGACAGCGCCCTATCCCGTCACCTCGTAACGCTCGCCCCTGCAAGCCTGGGAGGATCGCACCGTTGGCATATGCCGTGGCCTATGTAAGCATGGTGCTATGAACGCCTTCCGCCACGTCAAGCTGTTCAAGAACGGCCGCAACCAGGCGGTCAGGATCCCCCGTGAGTTCGAGCTCCCGGGGGAGGACGCCATCATCTGGCGGGACGGCGACAAACTGATCATTGAGGCTGCGCCGCCTCAGTCCTTGCTGGCGCTGCTGTCCGAGCTTGCGCCGATCGAGGAGACCTTCCCCGATATGGACGACGCCCCGCCCTTACCGGTGTCCCTTTGACGCGCTATCTGCTGGACACCAACATCCTCTCGGATCTGGTCCGCCATCCTCAAGGCCAAATCGCGCAGCGGATCGCCCGCGTCGGCGAAGGCGCGATCTGCACCAGCATCATCGTCGCGGCCGAACTCAGATTCGGAGCGGCCAAGCGTCGATCAGAACGGCTGACGGTTCAGCTGGAAAGGATCTTGGCCGCGCTGGACGTCCAGGCGTTCGATGCGCCGGCCGATCTCGCCTACGGCCGGCTTCGCGTTCAGCTGGAGGCCGTCGGCAGTCCTATTGGCGGCAATGACATGCTGATCGCAGCGCACGCGCTGTCGACGGGACGCATCATTGTGACGGACAACCAGCGGGAATTCGAAAGGGTCGCTGACCTCCAGATCGAGAACTGGCTCCGTTGAGGCCCGATTACGGCGCCGAACAGAGTCCGTGCCGCACGCTTCCCCCTAGCTCCGCACCCCCAACCAGATCACGTGCCGGGCGCCGCGGCCGCCCTTGCGGGCGGGGACGCGCACGACCTCGGTGGCGAGGCCGCTGCGGCGCATCCGGCGGGTGAACCCCTCGTCCGGGGCTGAGGACCAGACGGCCAGGACGCCGCCGGCGCGCAGGGCGGTCTGGGCGCGGGCGAGGCCCGGCAGGTCATAGAGGCTGTCATTGGCCTTGCGGGTCAGGCCTTCGGGGCCGTTGTCCACATCCAGCAGGATGGCGTCCCAGGCGGCCGGCGCCGCAGCGATCAGCCGGCCGACATCGCCCTCATGGACGCTGACGCGGGGATCGTCCAGGCAGCCTTTGAAGACCTCGGCCAGGGGGCCGCGGGCCCAGGCGACCACGGCGGGGACCAGCTCGGCCACCGTGACCTGGGCGTCCGTCGGCAGGACGGCCAGGGCCGCGCGCAGGGTGAAGCCCATGCCCAGCCCGCCGATCAGGATATGCGGCGCCGGGCGGTCGGGCAGCCGCGACCAGGCGAGCGTCGCCAGGGCCTCCTCCGAGCCGCTGAGCCGGCTGTTCATCAGCTCGATCGACCCGGCCATGATCGAGAATTCAGTGTCGCGCCGCATCAGGCGCAGGTCGCCGCCGTCGTCGGGCATCTGGGCGGTGTCGAGATGGATCCAGGGCTTCATGGTTCTCGCATAGCGCCGACGGGGCCGCGGCCAAAGCAAAAGCCCCGCCGTCCGGTCAGGACGACGGGGCCTTGCGACGCCCACGTATCGATAGGACCGATCAGAGCCGGGTGGGGATGATCACCTTCATGGACTCATAGCCCTTCACGAAGGTCGAGAAGACGCGCTTGGGCTCTTCCACCACCTGGATGTCGGGGAAGCGCTTCAGGATTTCTTCCCAGATGATCTTGAGCTGCAGCTCGGCCAGGCGGTTGCCCACGCAGCGGTGGATGCCGAAGCCGAAGGAGATGTGCTGGCGCGGGCGCTCGCGGTCGATGATGTAGCTGTCGGGGTCGTGGATGACCTCGTCGTCGCGGTTGCCCGAGACGTACCACATGACGACCTTGTCGCCCTTCTTGATGGTCTTGCCGCCGATCTCGTGATCCTGGGTGGCGATGCGGCGCATATGGGCGAGCGGCGTCTGCCAGCGGATGGTTTCCGACACCATCGAGGGGATGAGGTCGGGGTTTTCGCGCAGCTTCTTGTACTGGTCCGGGTTCTGGTTCAGCGCCAGGACCGAGCCGGTGATGGTGTTGCGGGTGGTGTCGTTGCCGCCGACGGTGAGCAGCACGATGTTGCCGAAATACTCGCGGGGCGACATGTCCCGGGTCTCCGGGCCATGGGCCAGCATGGAGATCAGGTCGCCGCCCGGCTCCTCGGCGTTCACCCGCTGGTTCCACAGCTCGGTGAAGTAGGCGTGGTACTCGATGAAGATCTGCATCTTCTGTTCGAGGGTGTCGATCAGGCCGTGGCCCGGCACCGCGGTGACCACGTCGGACCAGTAGGTCAGCTTGCGGCGGTCTTCCTGCGGCATGTCGAACAGGGTGGCCAGGGTCATGGCCGTCAGTTCCATCGACACCTTGTCGACCCAGTCGAACTCCTCACCGATGGGCAGGCTGTCGAGGATCTTGGCCGCGCGCTCGCGGATCAGCGGCTCCAGGATCGCCAGATTCATCGGCGAAACCGCCGGGCTGACCGTCTTGCGCTGCACGTCGTGCTTGGGCGGGTCCATCGCGATGAACATGGGCAGGGGGCCCTCATCGCCGTCCTGGGTGGCGATGGTGATGCCGCCCTCGGAGGAGAAGACCTGGTGGTTGGTGTCCACCGCCATGATGTCGTTGTACTTGGTGATCGACCAAAAGGGGCCGTATTCACTCTCGGCGGTGAAGTGGACCGGGTCTTCCTTCCGCAGCCGCTCGAAGATCGGCCACATGGTGTTGGACTGGAAGAGCTCGGGCTGCGCCGGGTTGAGATCGGCCAGGGCCGTCGCATAGGCCTTGGCCCGTGCGTCCTTCAAGATGTCCACCGAACCGTCAGCCATGGGAGTCCTCCAGATTTTCGACCAGCCTAGCCCAAAGATGACGCCTGCGTCAACTTTTAGCGTTCGCTCACGGCGCGATTTAACCTCGGGTAAGGGGGCGCGGGTTTGACGGCGCAGCTCGTGCGGATCGACGATCCGGCCGATCCCAGGATCGAGGGCTTCACCCAGGTGCGGGAGCGCGACCTGATTGGCCGTGAGGGGCGGTTCATCGCCGAGGGCGAGGTGGTATTGCGCCACCTGCTGACCTCGCCCCGCTGCGAGCCCCTGGCCCTGCTGGCGGCGGAGGACCGTCTGGGGCGTCTGCAGGGTCTGATCGGCGAGCGGGACATCTCCGCCCCGGTCTATGTGGCGTCCCAGGCCGTGATGGACGCCATTGTCGGCTTTCCGATTCACCGCGGCCTGCTGGGACTGGGCCGGCTGCGCGCGCGGCCGAGCGCGGCCGAACTCCTGGCCGGACTGGGCGATCAGGCCCTGGTGGTGGCGGTTCATGGGGTGGGCAACCACGACAATATGGGCGGCCTGTTTCGCAACGCCGCCGCCTTCGGCGCCGATGCGGTGTTGATCGATTCCACCTGCTGCGACCCCCTCTATCGCAAGGCCATCCGGGTCTCGGTGGGGGCGGCGTTGATCATGCCGTTCGCCCGGCTGGGCGCGGGGGAGGACCTGGTCGAGGCGCTGCGGGCGGCGGACCTGGAGCCGGTCGCCCTGACGCCGTCGGGGGAGGAGCCCCTGTCCAAATTTGCGCCCGGCGCTCGCAGCGCGGTGGTGTTCGGGGCCGAAGGGCCGGGCTTGCCCCCCGCCTTGCTGGCGGCGGCCCGCACGGTGCGCATTCCCATGGCCACGGGGTTCGATTCGCTGAACGTGGCCACCACCAGCGGCGTGGTGCTGCACCACTTCGCCGCCGCACGGGCGAGACAGGCAGGATCAGATCAGGAAAATCAGCCCTAAAACTAGACCTATGGCCAGGCCCCAGAGCAGAAGCGACGCCAGGATAATGAAGGCCACGGTTCGTCTTATCGACCAACGCCGGGAGTCGTCGCGGGCCTTGAGTTCGGCGCGGCTCTCCGAATAAACCTTAGGTGGAGGTTCACTCGCGGCGCGCGACATCTGCAGCATTTGGCCCCCCGCGGGCTCGTTTTGGCGCGCCCCGCGCAAATACACAGCTAAGCTTTAGTTGGGTCCTTTAGAAAGCCAAGCTCTGTCGCCTACGGAGCGTCTTATTTTTTTCTCGGGGCGCTAAAAGTTGTGGCCAGTCGTTCAGGCGATACGCGCCAGCTGGAAGATCACCACCCAAAGCAGCGCCGACGAGGCGGCCACGAAGGCCAGGCTCTCAAGGGCGGTCCAGTGTTGGCTGCGGCGGGGCTTGGCGGGGTGCGAGGCGGTGTTGTCTGCGGTGTGGGTCATCGGGGCCCTCATTCATGTCCTTGGCTTTTCAACGGGAGCCGGAAACGCCTGGTTCCATCCGGCATCCCACACCCGCCCTCTGGACTTCCCGGATTGAGTACGGCCCAATCGGTCGCACGTTTTTATCCAAAGGGTCGATTTTCGCTCCCATGGCCTGGTCCGACGCCGCCGCCCGCCGCCGATATCATGTGGGCAATCTCAGAGCCCAGCTCCTGGAGGAGGCTCGCGCCATCCTCGATCAGGGCGGTCTGGCGCAGCTCAACCTGCGCGCCCTGGCGTCCAGGACCGGGATCGCCCCCGGCTCGGTCTACCATCACTACGCCGGCAAGGCCGAGCTGCTGGCCGAACTGGCGGCCCTGGGATTCCATCAGCTGGAGCTTGAGCTGAGCGACGCCATGGCCACGGCGCCCCAGGGCGGGCGCATCCGCACCCTGGCGCGGACCTATTTCGCCTTCTCCAAGGCTGAGGCCGCCCTGTTCGGCCTGATGTTCGATCCGGCGGTGGCGACCTATCCCGCCGTCGAGACCGCCCGGGATCGCTGCTTTGCGGTGCTGGAAGGCGCCGTCGCCGTCGCCCTGCCGGCCCGGGAGGACGCCGTGGAGATCAACAAGATCGCCCGCGCCGTCTGGGCCTGCGGCCATGGGGCGGCCTCCCTGCGCACCGCCGACCCCCACCGTCAGGATGAGCTGATGGAGGACGTGATCCAGGGCCTGGAGCTGATGTTCGGCCGTCGCTGAGCGGGCGTCAGTGATCGCTGATCAGCAGGCCTATCCAAACGGTGTTTCAGGTCGTCTCCTGGCGTCCTGCTGTACCGGGAGGAACCAATGGCCGACGGCAATATCACCAAAGACGTCATGTATGACGCGGTGGCCCCTGACGACTTCAAATCGATGCTGGAGCTGGACCGCTACAACGCCCGCTCCACCGCTTTCGACAAGATCATCTCTGCGACCCACGACCACTTCTGGGATCCGCTCGATCCCAAGTACATCGACTTCTCCGAGCCCTGGGACATGGAGAACGAGGCCCTGCTGCCCGACGACCAGGTCATGGCGCTGGGCGTGCCCTATGTCCTCGATCATCTCGAAAAGACCGGCCAGAAGGTCAAGTTCATCAATGAGATGGTGCTCTGGAACTTCTCGTCCATCCTGCATGGCGAGCAGGGCGCGCTGAACCTGTCGGCCAGTCTCTGCCACGTGCTGAAGGACCAGGGGGCGCAGGAGTACGCCGCCAACCAGACCCGCGAAGAAGCCCGCCACGTCACCGGTTTCGCCAAGTACATCAAGGCCCGCTGGGGTCGGCCGCGGCCCTGCGGCGCGACGCTGCAACAGCTCCTGGTCGACATCATCGGCGCGCCGGAGGTCTACAAGAAGATCATCGGCATGCAGATGCTGGTGGAGGGCCTGGCCATGGGCGCCTTCGCCGCCGGCTTCCAGTACAATCGCGATCCCCTGGCCCGGAAGCTCTTCCAGCTGGTGATGACCGACGAGGCCTTCCACCACAAGTTCGGGAAGATCTGGGCCGACCGCACCATTCCGAAGATGACGCAGGAAGAGCGCGACATCGTCGAGGACTGGGCCGCCCACTGCTTCCAGTCGCTGCTGTTCAACATGGGCTCGCCCGTGCAGCAGGCGGCGATCTACACCCAGTTCGGCCTCGATCCGGAGCGGGTGGTCGCCGAGATGCGCGCCACCTATCAGAACGACGAGAGCCGTCGCGAGCGCCTGAAGAGTCAGACCAACATCTTCCGCGTGCTCATCAAGACGCTGTTCAACGCCGGCCTGATCACCGACCGGACGCGGGCCTTCTACGCCACCTATGTGGACATGGACGAGCTCAAGGCCGAGGGCGAGAAGATGGTCGGCGACGACATCGCCGAGGAGGGCATCAAGTACCTCCAGGAGATCAACTTCAAGGATCGGACGGCCGCCCCGGTGACCATCGCCGCGGAATAGACCGCCCAGCGCGATGACGCCGCAGCGCCGGCGGCGTCATCGCGCGATCTCTTCGCGCATCATCCTCAGGGCGGTCTCCAGAGCGCCCTGGCGGACGCGGCCCCGGCCGATATCGCCGAAATGCTCGACCCGATGCCGCGCCGGCCGGCCGCGCCGCGCGCTGGCGAAATGCACCAGGCCGGCCGCCTCGCCAGGATGGGGCCCCGCCTCTGTGAAGCCTGTGACAGCGGCGACGATGTCGGCCTCCGACTGGGCGATCGCCCCCTCGGCCAGCGCCAGGGCCACGGCCTCCGAAACCGCGCCGTGCTGCTCCAGCATCGCCTTGGGGACCTGCAGGACCTGGTGCTTGGCCGCCTCCGTATAGACCACGAAGCCCCGCTCGAAGGCGTGGCTGCAGCCGGGAATGTCGGTCAGCAGGGAGGCCAGAAGCCCGCCGGTGCAACTCTCCGCCGTCGCCAGTTTCAGGTCCCGGTCACACGCCAGGGTCAGAACCTCCCGCGCCAGTTCGTCCAGGGCGGGGGGAACTGAAAGATCCAAGGCCTCAGCCATCACATCGCTCCTTCTCGAAGGTGGGGCGTCAACACGACGGTGAAGACGTCGGTTCCCCTTGATTTCCGAGACCAGGCCCCCTCGTTAGCCCCATGACGAAGGGACTGAGAGTCGCCGTGGCCGGGGGCGGAGTGTTTGGCTTGGCCAGCGCGCTGGCCCTGGCCAGGGCAGGGGCGCAGGTCAGCCTGCATGATCCGCGGCCGGTCGGCGCCAACGCCTCGGCCGTGGCGGCCGGCATGCTGGCGCCGGTGAGCGAGGCCCTGACCGATCCCATCACCTCGCCGCATCTCGATCTGATGTTGGCCGCCCTTGAGCTGTGGCCCGACTTCGCCCGCGCCTGGAACCTCGTCCTGGATCGACGCGGCGCGGTCCTGTTGGGCGACGAGGCGCGGTTGGCGGCGCTGTCACAGTCCGCCCGCGACCTTGGGCTTGGCCTGTCGTCCTTGAAGGCCGACCAGCTGCCCGACTTTCCCGGCGGCTATGGGGCGGTCGTCGCCGGCGGCCTGCAGGTTCAGGCCGACCAGCGAATCGATGCGGCCAGCCTCGGGACCATGGCGATGGCCGCCGCGGCGCTCGGCGTTCGCTTCAGCCCTGGGCCGCCGCCGTCCGACCTCGACTGGCTGGTCATCGCCACAGGGCCGTCGCGCGACTTCGTGGCTGCGGCGCCGGAGCTTGCGGCGCTTGCCCCCATCAAGGGCCACATCCTGCGCTATGGCGCCCTTGGCCATGCTGGACCTGTCCTGCGAGGGCTTGGCGCCTATGCCGCGCCGGCCGCGGGCGGCCCCCTGATCGGCGCGGATCGGAGGAGCATACCTCGGGACCCCAGGCACGCCCTACTAGCGCATGCAGCCTCCCGCTTGACCA
>CALEOQ010000544.1 GCA_937910255.1 uncultured Caulobacteraceae bacterium
CTTCGACATTTTGGCCAAGGCCGCCGAGATCAAGGCCCGCACCGGCTACATGACTCAGAAGTTCTCGCTCTATGAGGACCTGACCATCGCCGAGAACCTGCAGTTCACCGCCCGTGTCCATGGTCTCGATCGGCGACGCGCCCGGGTGGAAGAGGCCCTGCAGCGCCTGGGGCTGGCCGAGCGTCGCGACCAGTTGGCCGGCGCCCTTTCAGGCGGCTGGAAGCAGCGCCTGGCCTTGGCCTCGGCCACCCTCCACGAGCCTGAGCTTCTGCTGCTCGACGAACCCACAGCCGGCGTGGATCCCCAGGCGAGGCGCAGCTTCTGGGATGAGATCCATGCCCTGTCGGCCCGCGGCCTCACCGTGCTGGTCTCGACCCACTACATGGACGAGGCCGAGCGCTGTCATGAGATCGCCTATATCAGCTACGGCCGGCTGATCGCCCGCGGCACGGCGGCGGAGGTGGTGGCCAAGGCCCAGATCGTCACCCTGCGCGGCGAGGGTCCAGGCGTCGATCAGCTGGGCGCGGAGATCGAGGGCCAGCCCGGCGTCGACAGCGTCGCCCCCTTTGGCGCCGCCCTGCACGTCAGCGGCGTCGACCGCATGGCGCTGAATGCGGCCCTGGAACCCTGGAAGCGGGCGCCCTTCCGCTGGACGGAGGTGGATCCCACCCTGGAGGACGTCTTCATCAAGCTGATGAAGACCTCGCAGGACAACTTCCGTTGACCCTGTCGGCCACGCGAGTCCTCGCCGTTCTGGCCAAGGAGTTCAAGCAGCTCACCCGCGACCGGCTGACCTACGCCATGATGCTGGCGATGCCGGTCATGCAATTGCTGCTGTTCGGCTACGCCATCAACAGCGAGCCCCGCCATCTGCCCACGGCCGTGCTGGCGCAGGAAGACTCCGTCTTCGCCCGGTCCATCCTGGCCAGCCTCGACAACAGCGACTATTTCGACCTGGTCGCCCAAGCCCGGACGCCCGACGAACTGGACGGCTTGATCCGCCGGGGCGAGGTGATGTTCGCCATCACCATTCCGGGCGACTTCACCCGCCGGGTGATCCGAGGGGACGCGGCCCAGATCCTGGTGGAGGCCGACGCCACAGACCCCACCGCCAGTGGCGCTGCGCTGGCGGCCCTGGCCGCCCTCCCCCGGGAGGCCCTGTCCCACGACCTCAGGGATGGGCCAAATCGGGGCTCGGCGAGCTCCGGCGACTTCGAGGTCGTCATCCACCGACGCTACAATCCGGAGTCGATCACCGCCTACAATATCGTGCCTGGCCTGCTGGGGGTCATTCTCTCGATGACGCTGGTCATGATGACCTCGCTCAGCGTCACCCGGGAGATCGAGCGCGGCACGATGGAAAGCCTGCTGGCCACCCCGGTGCAGCCCCTGGAGGTGATGGTCGGCAAGCTTGCGCCCTATGTGCTGGTGGGTCTCGTCCAGACCCTGCTGATCCTGGTCCTGGCGGCGACCCTGTTCCAGGTGCCGATGGCCGGCGGTTGGGTGGGCCTAGCCCTGGGGGTCGCCCTGTTCATCATCGGCTCCCTGGCGCTGGGCTTCCTGATCTCCACCGTCGCGCGGTCACAGCTCCAGGCCATGCAGATGAGCATGTTCTACATCCTCCCCTCCATCCTGCTCTCGGGCTTCATGTTCCCCTTTGCGGGCATGCCGGCCTGGGCGCAGGCGATCGGTCAGGTGATCCCGGTCACCCACTTCCTCCGCATCGTCCGCGGCGCCCTGCTCAAGGGCCAGGGTCTGGAGGACATGTGGGCCGCGCTGATCCCCCTGGCCGCCTTCGTCCTGGGGGTCACCGCCCTCGCCATGGCCCGCTATCGCCGAACCCTGGACTAGTTCGGGCTTCCCGGCAGGGCCTCGAGAAAGACCCGCAGGTCCTGCGCCGTGCGGTCGGGGAGCTGCTCCATGGGCACATGGCCGCCGTCCGCATAGGTGATCAGTCGCGCCCCGGGGATCGCCTGCGCGAAGCCGGCGCCCCGCTCTGAGGGAATCACCTGATCCAATGCGCCGACCATCACCAGGGTCGGCACCGAGATGGCGGCGAAGGTCTCGGCGGTCACAGGGTCTGCGCCGCTGCGACGGCGGGGATCGGCCAGAATGGCCCGATGCCCCGGCGCCCTGGCCAGCTCCACATAGCGATCGACCAGCTCGGGGGTCACAAGAGCCTCGTCCCCATAGGCCTGACGCAGGCCGCGGCCGGCCAGGGGCCGGGGGTCGAGGTTGCGCAGCACGCTGCGTCCGACGGGGTTCTCCAACAGTTTGAAGACCAGGGGACGGCTGTCGTCGCCGCCCTCGCCTTCCGCCGCCTCCGGCCAACCGGCCGCGTTGACCAGCACCAGGCCGCGCACCTTCTGGGGATGGGCGAGCGCGTAGCGCCAGGCTACGCCGCCGCCCATGGAGTTGCCGGCCAGGACGAAGGACGGGAGGCCCAGCCGGCTCGCGAGCGCATCGACCACCGCCACCTGCCCCTCGGGGCTTGACTGATATCCGGCCGGCGCCCGCGTCAGGCCGTGCCCCGGTAGGTCCAGGCTGACCAGCCGATAGTCGCCTTCCAGGCGCTCCACCCAGGGCTCCCAGGCGTGCAGGGACGCGGCGAAGCCATGGACCATGACAAGCGTGATCTCAGCGTCTGGGTCGCCCTGGTCGCGGTAATGCACCCGCAGGTCGCCGGGCAGGTCCATGTATTGCGAGGCCTCGCCGCCATGGCGGGCCTCCAGATCGGCATAGGGAATGTCGCCGGCGCAGGCTGACAGGCAGGCCGCAGCGACGACGATGGCCAGGAGTCTCAGGGATCGAAACATGGCGGAGGGCCCCTTCAGCTCGACCGCCAATGCGATCGCCGCGGACCGTCCGGCAAGACCGACGTTCGGTCAATCCTGTCCCAAGGTCACCTTGTCGGCCGCCTCGGCGGCGACCAGCACGAAGCTGACATTGTCCGGCGCGCCTCGCGCCAGCGCCGCGGCCAGGAGCGCCTCGGCGGCGGCGTCCAGGTCGGGGCGATCCATGAACTCCGCCAGTTCCTCATCCTCGACACAGGCGGTCAGGCCGTCGGAGCACAGCAGGAAGACGTCCCCCGCCTGGATCGGGGCGAACCGACGCTCCAGATCGATCTCGGCGGCGGCGCCCACGGCCCGGGTGATGATGTGGGCGTCAGGGTGGCGGCGGCGCTCGGCCGCGGCGATCTGCCCGTTGTCGACCAGGCTTTGAACCAGGCTGTGGTCGCGGGTGATCGGGGCGACCATTCCGTCGCGCAACAGATAGGCGCGGCTGTCTCCGGCCCAGACACAGGCGAAGTGGCGATCGTGAGCCAGCAAGGCCACCACGGTGGCGCCGCTGGGCGACGCCCCGGGGCCTTCGGAAGATTGAGCAAACAGTTCGGCGTTCACCTCGGAGACCGCCCGCACCAGGTCGTTCAGACGGCCAAAACCGGACTCCGAAGCGTCCAGGGCGCCGAGCGCCTCGACCACCCGGGCGGCGGCCACGTCCCCAGACCGATGTCCGCCCATGCCGTCAGCCACGGCCCACAGGCCATCGCCAGGATGGTCCAGCAGACGATCCTCATTGAGGACGCGCCGGAGGCCCGCATGGGTTCGTGCGGCCGAACGAAACCGGAGCCGATCAAGGTCGCGCGCAGGGCTCATGGCCTCAGGCGTCCGACTTGCCGGCCGCCTGGCGATAGGCCTCGACAAAGGCGTGACGCAGGGGGCCGCCCGTGGGGTCCTCGGCCGCGGCCAAGGCGGCATGGCGCTGATTGTGGATCTCCCATCGCAGGGCCTGCTGACTCTTGAGCAGGCTTCCCTGGCGGCGGGCCTCGGCGTCGATGACCTCCGGCGCCAGGGTCTGGACGGCCAGATTGGCCGCCGCATTGGCGCCCTGGGCCATGGCGGCCATGTGGCGGCCCAGGTCCTCGAACGAGGCGCGCACCGCCTCTGAGTCGGCCAGGAAGCCGGCCGGCGCCCCGCACAGCAGGTCCTGGGCGAGCCGGCGGGTGGGCGTCCACTTGAACGGGTTGTTGGCCTGGGCGCCGAGGGTCGTGCGGTCCAGCTGCGCCTCGCTCTTCACCCGGGCGCGGTCGGCCATCAGGGTGGCGAGGCCCAGCACCGTCTGCTGATAGATGGCCCCGATACGAGTCATCAGCTCGTGCGGCTCCTGGCCCGACAGGGAAGAGGCGTCCAGGCCGGCGCCCTCGCAGAAGGCCTCGATCAGCGACCCGTCCCGGTGCGGCCGGGTGGCCGGCTGGGGGTCGGACGCGGAAGGACTCGCCGGATCGGCCCAGGACGTGCGGGGGGGTGTATTGGCCGAGCTCCCGGATTATCTCGCCGCGACGGCCAGGTGCCGCGCGCAGTCGAATGCCGTCGTTGATAACGCGCAGCCATTGGCCGAGTTGCTCGAGGTCAGCGGTCTGCTCCGCCATCGTGCCGCGCGGTGGATCCAGGAACGGATACGGGTCTACGGCGCCTCGGCGGTACACGCCGAAGTGGAGGTGGGGCGGGGTGGTGCGTGCGTTGCCGGTATTGCCGACGAATCCCAACGTGTCTCCGACCTGGACTTGGTCACCGTCGCGCACGTACTGACTGTCGAGGTGTGCGTAGTAGACGTTGGCGCCGCGCACGGGGTCCCTCACCCATACGACCTTGCCGCCCAGGTTGGTGAGTCCGACTCGATTGACGCGGCCGGCGGACGCCGCCAGCACGGGACTCCCCCGACGCGCGAAGATGTCCACGCCGGCGTGACTGCGACGGCCGCCGTCGCGCTCGACCCCGACGATGCCCTGCACGCCCCGCCTGCCGTACCCTTCCCCCGGCACGGCCAGCTGCGCCCCGACCTTGCGCCTCCCGGCCTACGTGCCCCCGCGCGCGAGCTCCTCCCCCAGGGCGGTGTCGATGGCGCGCATCTTCCAGTTCCGGGAGGACGTCAGGGTCGGCATGGCACGAGTGTACTCAGGCTTCGTAGACTTCGGACGCGATGACTCCCGCGAACTCTGACGCCCGACAAACCGCCTTCCGCCTGCTGCCCTCGGTGGACGAGCTCCTGCGTGATGAGTCTGTGTCCGAGGCCGGCGCGGGGATGCCCCACGAGCGGCTCGTTCGCGTCTTGGGTGAGATCCTGGACGCCTGGCGGGCTGAGATCACCGATGGCTCGATCGATGCCGAGGGGCTCTCGGAGCGGGTAGCTGCGGGGGGGGCGGGCGCCGC
>CALEOQ010000545.1 GCA_937910255.1 uncultured Caulobacteraceae bacterium
CATTCTGGCGCGCGTCGTGTCACCACGGCCCTGGCGACGTGTGCTGCGACCAAACGCCCGCTCCAGTTAAGTCCGCGGGAAGGACTTTCTTAACGACTATCCGTGTCCCCTCGGGCCCGGGTTGACGCTAAGGCTCAGCTTGCCGTCGCGACTCCAGCGGCGGCTTTCCTTCTGGAGCGCCTTATGGCTCTCGAACCCACATCCCGAGGCCGCTTCAACCTGGAGAAGGCGTCGATCCTGATGCTTGAGGCCAACGGCATGGGGATGGACATCCTGGTCCAGATCGTCACCGGCCTGGGCGCCAAGGCCCTGCATCGCTGCAATACGGTCGAGGACGCCCAGGAGGTCGTGCGGCACAACAATGTCGACCTCATCATCGCCGACGCCCTGTCGCCGGCCGGCGAAGGCTATGAGTTCGTCTCGTGGCTGCGCACCCAGGGGGGAGAACCCAACAGCTTCGTCCCCGTGGTGGTCACCGCCGCCCATACGCCCGTCTCGATGGTCGAGAAGGCCCGCGACTGCGGCGCGCACTATATCGTCAAGAAGCCCCTGACCCCTGTCGTCATGCTGGAACGCATCCTGTGGATCGCCCGCGAGAGCCGGCCGTTCATCGAATGCGACGCCTATGTGGGCCCCGATCGGCGCCACAAGAACGAGGGTCCCCCCGACGGCAAGCCCCGCCGCCGGGACGACCTGCCCCCGGAGGTAGGCCTGGCGCAGGAGCCGAACATGAGCCAGGACCAGGTCGATGGTCTCTTCGCCGCCCGGAAGGTGTCCCTGTGAGTTCAGTTCGCATCCATCGCCCGAAATACGCCCTGGCCGGGATGCTGCGAAAGCCCGGCGGCCTGACCGTGGCCGATGCCGTGGAACGGGCGGAGGCCAATCTCGACGGCCTCCAGGCCGAGGCCTGGCCGCAGTTGGACGCGGGTCTGGCGCAGGTGGAGGCGATCTATCGCCGCTATGGAGAGGCCTTTGATGACGCCCTGCTGGCCGAGCACTATGAGGCCGCCGTCCGCCTGATCGGCCTGCCCAGCCTCTGTGGTCTCGACGCCCTGGAAAACGCCGCCCACAGCCTCTGCGATCTCCTCGACCGCCTGCGGACGACGGGCAAGCTGGATCGGGACGGGGTCGGGGTGCACATCCAGGCGCTTCGGCTGCTGCGCAATCTGCCGGCGGACTCCGGAGAGGTGGCCGAGCCGGTGCTCGATGGTCTGCGGCGGGTGCGCGAGCGCCACGCCATCCTGTCCACAGGCTGATCGGCGCGTTCTATAGCGGCAGGCGGACGGTGTTCTTCACCTCTTCCAGCACGGCGTAGGTGCGGGTCTCGCGCACGCCCGGCATCTGCACCAGCACTTCGCCCAGAAAGCTGCGATAGGCCTCCATGTCGGCGACCCGGGCCTTGATCAGATAGTCGAACCCTCCAGCCACCATGTGGCACTCCAGGATCTCCGGGGCGGCGCGGGCGGCGGCGGCGAACTCGGCGAACAGATCGCCGGTGGTGCGGTCCAGCTGGACCTCGACGAAGATCAGCAGGCCGCGATCAATCGCCTTGGGATCCAGCAGGGCGGCATAGCCCTGGATGACGCCCGCCTCCCGCAGCCGCCGGACGCGCTCATGGCAGGCGGCGGGCGACAGGTGGCAACGGGCCGCCAGGGCCTGGTTGGTGATGCGTCCATCGGCCTGCAGCAGCCGGAGGATGCGTAGGTCCGTCTCGTCAAGATTCGGCAAGGACGCTCTCGATTGTAAAAAAGTTCGGCCCAGAAGCCCAACTTACGAAGCACATTCGTCCACAGCAACGTTACATCGAGGGAAGCCAAACGGAGGTTGCGGTGAACTGGGACGCGCTGGACGCCGACAAGTATCTCGATGAGCCCACGGCCGTGGCCGCCCTGCTGGCGGCGGCGCCTTTCGGTCCCGCCGATCCGCCGGCGCTCCGCCCCCAGCCCCCGGCCCCGCTCCGCACCCCCCGGCCCCACGCCGCCCCCCACGCCGTCCCCCATCGCTTCCTCCACGCATTCCGCCCCCGCACCCCCTCACCCCTCGCCCCGATCCTCCTGCCCGACCCCCCGCCGCTGCCCCCGCCCTCCGACACCCCCGCCCGCCCCCCCC
>CALEOQ010000546.1 GCA_937910255.1 uncultured Caulobacteraceae bacterium
GCTGTCCGCGCGGTGTGCTCGGTAGCCGAGTCGCGTCTGTGCTTTTCTCTTTTTTTTTTGAATGATCCGGCGACCACCGAGCTCTACCCTCTTTCCCTACACGACGCTCTTCCGATCTCGGC
The DNA here is from genome assembly GCA_937910255.1 of uncultured Caulobacteraceae bacterium. GTDB lineage: Bacteria > Pseudomonadota > Alphaproteobacteria > Caulobacterales > Caulobacteraceae > Phenylobacterium. The sequence continues at coordinate 123 of CALEOQ010000546.1, forward strand.
CGGGGCGGACGTCTTCCTCACAAATGTGCGGCCAGCCTCCCTCAAGAGGGCGGGCCTGGACGAGGCCAGCCTGCGGGGCGCCAATCCTCGGCTGATCTACGCCTTGGTCACCGGATATGGGATGGAAGGGCCGGACGCCCACAAGCCGGGCTTCGACGTCACCGCCTTCTGGTCCCGGGCCGGGGTGGCGCGGATGACCACGCCCAAGGGGGACGATCCCTTCCTGCTGCGCACCGGCTTTGGCGACCACATCACCTCGCTGGCCACCACCTCGGCCATTCTGGCGGCGCTTTACGAGCGGGAGCAGACCGGCGTCGGACGGATGGTGCAGACTTCCCTGCTGGCCACCGGCGTCTATACGGTCGGCTCGGATCTCGCCGTTCAATTGCGGTTCGGGCGGTTGTCGTCCAACCGGTCCCGCCGCGAGCCGCTGAACCCCCTGGCCAACTTCTTCCAAAGCCGGGAGGGCCGGTGGTTCGTCACCAATCCCCGGGGCGGCTCGGCGGACTGGGCGGCGATGACCAGGGCCGCCGGCCGGCCGGACCTGCAGGAGGATCCGCGCTTCACCAGCGGGCGGCTGCGCAAGGAAAACACCGCCGCGCTGACCGCCGAGTTCGACGCCGCCTTCGGGGGCCTGGACTGGGACGAGATCACCGCTCGCCTTGACGCCGCCGACCTCGTCTGGGCGCCGGTGCAGACGCCGGCCGAGGTGGCCGCCGATCCGCTGGGGCGCGCCGCCGGCGCCCTGGTGGAGGTGGAGGACGGCCGCGGCGGGTTTGGCGATTCGCCGGCGGCCCCGGCCCAGTTTCCGGGTGTCGAGCCGACGCGACGGCCGCCGCCGCCGGGGCTTGGCCAGCACACCGACGAGGTGCTTCGGGAGATCGGCTACAGCGCCGCTGAGATCGCGGCGATGCAGGAAAGCGGCGCGGCGGTCTAGGGCGAGCGCCTCAGCTGCCCTCGCGCGCGTCGGATAGCATCCGCAGCATTTCGCTGGAGAACAGCGAGCCGCCCAGGCGCTGGCCGGCGCCCGCGCCTTCGGCCGGCTGGGAGCCGCGCAGGATGAAGTCCACCAGGACCTCCTGCTCGCGCATGGCCTCGGCGCGGCGGGCCGAGGCGTACTGGATGAAGCCGCCGTCGGGAACCACCGGCGTCGTGTCCCGCGGACGGACCGCCTCCCCGCTCCCGCCGGTGCGGGTCAGGTTGGCGTAGACCTCGGCCACGGTGGCCGGCCGCCCGCCCTTGTAGAAGATCGAACGATTGGCCCGGGCGGCCTCGGGAAACAGGCTGGCGGCGCTGGCGCCCGGCTGGGACCGGGTGGCCTCGATCAGGCGGGCCGAGCCTTGCGGGCCCAGGAAGTGGGCGGCGTAGAGCTCGCCCGCCGTGGGCGTGCGGCCCACCCGGCCCTTTAGATAGGCGGCGTGGTCTGTGGCCAGTTCGCCGGCCATCAGGGAGGCCGCCTGGGGATCAAGCCGAAGATCCATCACCGTCTTGCGCGCCTCGGCGCCCGACACCCGGTAGCGCCCGTCGGACCCCTTCTCGATCAGCTCGGCATAACGGGCATAGCCGTACTTGGAGCCGTGCTGCTTGAGGGTGGCCAGCCAGGTTTGCTCGACGAACTGGAAGAGGCCGGCGGCCGATGAGGTCTTGGCCTTAGCCGCCGGATTATAGCCGCTCTCGCGATGCGCCGTGCCCATCAGGAAGGTGAAATCGACCCCCGTCGCGCTCGATGCGCGCTGGATGGCGGTTTCGACCACGCCTCTGAGACCTTGGACGGACATGGTCCCTCAATGCGTCGAGCATGGTTAACGGCCCGCTAACCACGTTTTCTGAGTCCTCAGGCGCTGAAGCGGGTCGCAGACAATCTGTCCGCCCAAACCCCGGGGTCATTCCCCTTCGCATGAGCGCAGACCATGGCCCCCACAAGCGGCGCCAGCAGCCAGCCATTGCGCCGCGCCCCGGCCGCCAGGATGACGCCCGGCGTGCGGCCCGGCCCCACCAGGGGCAGGCCATCCGGCGTCGCCGCCCGCACCCCGGCCGCCGCGGTCCAGGGGCGCCCCGCCAGCCCCGGGAAGACTGTGGCTGCGGTTCGAGCCAGGCCAGCGGCCACTTCGGCTTGCACCTCGGGATCGGCGACGCCCGCATCCTCCGCTGTGATGGTTCCCGCCTTCATGTCTGTCTTATCACCGAGCATGAGGAAGCAGCGAGCCGCCCTGGCGCGGGACAAGCCGCCGCCGCCGTGGGTGCCGCTGATCCGCGTGAAGCGGACATAGTTGTCGATCAGGAATTGCCGGGTGGCCGGACAGTTCTCGGCCCAGGCCCGCACCAGCTCTCTATCGTTATATCGGTAAGGGCTCTGGGCTTTGGGGTCGACCACCGACCAGTCGGTGATGTCCGTGAACAGCAAGTCGATGTTGTCATCGAGTTCTTCCGGATCCTCGAAGGAATCTACGGTGACGAACCCCTCTTTGTCGCTCTCGCCCTTCATGTCCCTATGCTGAACTGGATCGCCTCCGCCGAGCGACACCCGAGCACCGCTGTGCAACATCCTGCCGCCGACGTCAAAATTCTGATCGATGACCAGCACAGTGGCGCCCAGATCCCTGGCACGAATGGCTGCGGTCAGGCCTGCACAGCCGCCACCGGCGATGCCAACATCCACTTCGTAGTCCCAGGCCAAGACTTCGGCACCCGGCGTGGCGCCTTTCGCCCCCGGCCCCGCCGGCCCCAACAGC
>CALEOQ010000547.1 GCA_937910255.1 uncultured Caulobacteraceae bacterium
GGCGGGGGGGTGAGGAGCGCTGCATCACCGGCAGGCGCGAGCGTTGGGCGGCTCTGGTGGCGGTGCTGGGGGGGTTTTGTTTTTAATGATACGGCGACCACCGAGATCTACACTCTTACCCTGCACGACGCTCTTCCGATCTTGGAAGTCGGCGATCTGGCCGGGGCCTTCGCTATAGAGGCCGCCGCGGCTCTCGATGACGATCACCCGCTTGCCTTCCAGCAGGCCCTTGGGACCGGCCTCGGAATAGGAAAAGGTCTCGCCGGCCCGGATGACGTGGTCGAGCCAGGCTCGAAGGGTGGTGGGCAGGCTGAAATTGTACATCGGCGCGCCAATGATGATGGTGTCGGCGGCGCGCAGCTCGGCGATCAGGGTGTCCGACAGGGCCCGGGCGGCGTGCTCGGCCGGGGTCGAGGCGACGCCGCGGACGCCGGCCAGGGTGTCGCGTACGAGGTGGGGGACCGGGTCGTCGCCCAGCTCCCGGCGAACCACGGCGACGCCCGGGTCAGCCCGCTGGACCGTAGCCACGGCGGCGGCGACCAGCTGGCGGGAGACCGACTGTTCGCCGGCCGAGGAACTGTTGATTACGAGAAGGTTGGACATGACGCTCTCCTGTCGTCAGGGGGTGTTCGATGTCCAGGAAGTGGCGTCTCGATGCACGCAACACTAGATAGGCGTCGTGGGAATGACCGTTCCGATATAGGCAACAATCATGCTCGATCTGGAAGACGTCCGCACCTTTTTGGAAGTGGCCGAATCCGGCGGCCTGACCCAGGCCGCCCGGCGCCTCGACCTGTCCAAGTCGATGATCAGCCGGCGGCTCTCGCGGCTGGAGGATGAGCTGGGCGCCCAGCTGCTGGCGCGCACCACCCGCGGCGTCGCCCTGACCGAAGCCGGCGCCACCTTCCGCCGCCACGCCGAGACCCTGCTGGCTGGCGCCGAGGCGGCCCGCGCCGCGGTCGCCCAGGGCGAGGAGGTCACCGGCCGCCTGCGGATCGCCGCCCCGCTCAGCTTCGGCGCCACCCATCTCAGCCCCGTCCTGGCGGAACTCGCCCAGCGTCACCCGCGGCTCGAAGTCCAGGCCTCGTTCAGCGACCGCTTCGTCGATCTGGTGGGCGAGCGCTTCGACGCCGCCATCCGCATCGGGCGCCTGGCCGATTCCAGCCTGGTGGCCCGCAAGATCGCCCCGATCACCGCGGTGGTGGTGGCGAGCCCCGGCTATCTGGCCGCCCACGGGACGCCCCAGCGCCCCGAGGATCTGGCCGGCCACCAAGCCGTCAGCCAGCCCGACGAGGTCTGGCGCTTTGGCACAGGCCCTCGGGCTCTGACGATCCGGCCCAAGGCCCGCTTCCAGGCCGACAGCGGCCAGGCCCTGCTGACGGCGGTCACCGCCGGGCTCGGCGTGGCCATCCTGCCGACCTTTCTCTGCGGACCAGCTATCGGCGCAGGGGAGCTGAGCCTTCTCCTGCTGGACCACCCGATTCCGGAGGCCGGCCTCTATGTGGTGCGCCCGCCGCCGGCCGATCACGCCCCACGCAAGGTCCAGGCCCTGACCCAGCTGATGCTGGAACGTTTCGGCGGCGAGCCCTCCTGGGACGCCTGCTACATGGCGCAGAAGGCGGCGGGGGCGTAGAAGGCGGCGGGGGCGCACACAGCCTAAGGACGGGGCCTCAGGCCGGCAGGCGGGCGTCGTATTCCGACCGCAGCCGGACCCAGTTGTCCCAATGGGGCTTGGGCGTCTGGCCCGACAGCTGGGCGGCCAGAACATCGATGTGGGCGTGCCAGCCGGCGCTGACGTTCAGGATGACGTCACGGTCCGGGACCCGTTGATGGATGACGGTCAGCAGCACGTCCGCGCCCTGGATCTCCAGGCCAAACTCCACCTCGCTCTGGACGCCCCAGGTGATCACCAGCCGACGCGGCGGCTCCATGGCCACCACCTGGCTCGCCATCCGGTGTTCCTCAGAGAAGCCTTCGGGCCGCGCGCCGGGCGGGTCGGTCAGTTCGTCATTGCGCCAGACCAGCTCGAAGCTCTCCCCAGGCTGGGCGGGCATCTCGCCAGACGCCAGCCAGCGTCGGCGGAGTTCGGTCTGGGTCAGATAGTCCCAGACCCGCTCAATAGGGCCGGGCAGCAGGCGCTGGATCTTCAGGGTCGCGGGCTCGATCAGCGCGCCATGGGCGTCGAGGGCGGCAAGGTCGCTCATGTGTCTTCTCCTGTGGGCTGGGATGCCGTTTGGGCGTCCTCCTGGCGCAGCAGGCCGTCGAGGACGTCGAGACGCTCGGTCCAGAAGCGCTGGTAGACGCCGAGCCATTGGTGGGCGCTGGCCAGCGGGCCAGGGTCGAGGCGACAGATATGCGTGCGGCCGCGCACCTCGCGGGCGATCAGGCCCGCGCTCTCCAGGGTCTTGATGTGCTTGGAGGCGGCCGCCAGCGAGATGGCGAAGGGTTCGGCCAGTTGGCCGACCGTGCGCTCGCCCTGAGAGAGCTCGCGCAGCATCCGGCGGCGCGTGGCGTCGCCCAGGGCGTGAAAGACGGTGTCGAGCTCGGGCGCGGATAATTCAACCATGAGGTTGAATATATCGACGCCGATCCAGATCTTCAACCCATCGGTTGAATATTGGCCGGCGACCGCATGGCCGCCCGCCTTGTGGTCAGCGGAAGGCCAGGCCTTCGAAGGCGCCGGAGGTGCGCCAGCCGTCGATGTACTTGAAGAATGCGCTGGCCCCCTGGGGGTAGCCGACATTGAGCCGCGCGGCCGGCCCCGGGTCCTGCCCCTCATTGTTGTAGTAGCCAGGGGTGCAGTCCGGCGCCCCCAGCATCCGGCCCATGCCGGTGAGCAGCAGATTGACCCAGGCCTCCTGCGCTTCCGGCGTCGCCTCGACCTCCTTGGCGCCCCGGTCGAGGGCGTGGCGGACGGTCATGGCGATGGTGCGGCCCGACTCCGTCAGATTGTGCGGAATGTTGGAGATCAGGTTGGCGCCCTGGGTCGGCTGGACGAAGAAGGCGTTGGGGAAGTCGCGCACATGAATGCCGTGCAGGCTCTTCATGCCCTCAGCCCACGCCTCCGACAGCTTCAGCCCGCCGCGACCGGTGAGATCAAAGCCCGCCCGCTGCTCGAAGGGCGTGCCCACCTCGAAGCCCGAGGCGTAGATGATGCAATCGACCTCGTACTCGACGCCTGCGACCACGAAGCCCTTTTCGGTGATCGCCTCCACGCCCTTGCCGTCGGTGTCGACCAGATGGGTTCCCGGCGTATTGAAGGCCTGCAGATAGGCGTCGTGGAAGCAGGGGCGCTTGCAGAGCTGCCGGTACCAGGCCTTGAGCTTCTGGGCGGTTTCGGTGTCGGCGACGATGGAGTCCACCCGGGCGCGGATCTCTTCCATCTTTTCGAAGTCGGAATCCTCGAAGGCGGCCAGCATCTTGAAGGGGCTGCGGTCTTCCGGCGGCAGTTCGTTGATCCTGCTGCGAATGCGGCGAGACAGGTCTGTCCAGCCATCCATCACCAGATCCACCTCGGTGATGTTACCGCCCTGATTGGCGGTGAAGTTCTCCAGCCAGCGCTGCTGCCAGCCGGGTTCGGCCACAGACTTGAACCAGTCGGGATCGATGGGGGCGTTGGCCCGCACATCCACCGAGGACGGCGTGCGCTGGACCACATAGAGCGCCTGGCAGGCCCGGGCGAGGTGGGGCACGGCCTGGACCGAGGTGGCCCCGGTGCCGATGATCGCCACCCGCTTGTCGGCCAGCTTCTCCATCAGGGCGCCTGAGGGATCGCCGCCGGTATAGTCGTAGTCCCACCGGCTGGTGTGGAAGGCGTGGCCTTTGAAGTCCTCGATCCCGGGAATGCCGGGCAGCTTGGGCACGTGCAGCGGCCCGGTGCCCAGGCCGATGAAGCTGGCGGTGAAGGCGTCGCCGCGATTGGTGCGGATCGTCCAGCGGCTTTGCGCCTCGTCCCAGGACAGGTCCTCGACCTCGGTATGGAACAGCGCATTGTCATAGAGGCCGTACTGGCGGCCGATCCGCTGGCACTGCTCGAGGATTTCCGGGGCGTGAGCGTACTTCTCGCTCGGCATGTGCCCGGTCTCTTCCAGCAGCGGCATGTAGATCATCGAGGCGGTGTCGCACTGGGCGCCTGGATAGCGGTTCCAGTACCAGGTGCCGCCGAAATCGCCGGCCTTGTCGAGGATGCGGACGTCGGTGATCCCGGCCTCCACCAGCCGCGCGCCGGTCACCAGGCCGGCGAACCCGCCGCCGATGAAGGCGAAGGTGACATGGTCGGTCTTCGGCTCGCGCTCGACCTGGGGCGTGTAGGGGTCTTCCAGATAGTCGGAAAACCGGCCGGTGAGCCGGACATATTGGGCGTTGCCGTCGGCTCGCAGGCGCTTGTCCCGTTCGGCGACGTACTTGGCGATCAGCGCCTGCTTGTCGACCGCCCGACCGGCCGAACCCGACGTTGTTTCAGAGCCCATGCTCGCCTCCCCAGATTATTCTTATGCATCAGCCGCATAGCGACGGGGCGGACGCCGCTGACCGCGCCGCCCGCCCCTTATGGCTTCGAATATAGGGTTTGCGCAGGGCGCGAGCCAAGCGCTTAGAGGGGCCTAGAACGCCACGTTGGCGCCCACCAGCAGCACCTGGGTCTTGCCGTCGGCCTCGCTCCAGCTGACGCCGGGGCCGAGATTGCCGCCGCTCAGGAAGTTGAGCGGCACATAGCCCTCCACCAGCACCACCTCGGAGAACAGCTTCACGTGGCTGACCGGGAAGGCGGCCAGGCCGAAGACCCACTGGTCCTGCCGCCGCCAGGGCGAGCCCTTGGGGCCGGCGACATAGGTGGAGAATTCGGTGGAGAGATGCACCTCCCGCCCGCCGATGTCGGCGGCGTAGCGGCCGCCCACGCCCCAGCTGGTCACCTTGCTGGCGGCGAACTGGTTCAGCGGCGGGGTCGGGTTGAAGGTGCCCGGCCATTCCTCCAGCGTCTTGGCGAACTCGGCGTTGGCGGTCCAGCGGTCATAGTGCAGCTGGCTGTAGACCGCATAGGCGGGGTTGTCGTCGACGCACGGATTGAAGTGCACCACCGGGAAGCCGTGGCAATAGGCGCTGCCATGCACATAGGAGGCGCCGGCCATCAGGTCGCGCCCGTCCCCGCCCAGGTCGAAGGTGTAGTTGGCGTCGGCCACGAAGTTGTTCAGGCGCGAGGGCACATTGGTGCCCTCCACGCCGGTGGCCAGGGAGCGGAACTGCGAGCCCCCCTGCACCGCCTCCAGGGCGATGTTCAGCCCGTCCTTGGAGTAGCCGGCCAGAGCGCCCCAGGCCAGGCCGCCGAAGGCGTGCCAGACGGTCGAGGCGGTGAATGGGCTGACCGTGTCCATCAGGCCGAACGGCGCCTCCATCTTGCCGATGGCGGCGTAATAGGGGCTCTCCTCCAGGTCCCCAAACATCACATAGCCCTTGCGCAGCTGCATCTGGTTGCGGCTGACGGCGGTGATGGTCCCGGCCCCGAAGCTCTGCTCTGGATCATAGAGCAGCTCGGCATAGGCGGTGATCCAGGGCGTCACATTGGCGGTGACGCTGAGCTGGGCCGAATGCAGCACGGCTTCGGACGCGGTCTCACCGATCTGATTGGCCGAGGTGGGATGGCGCATCAGATAGCCGAACTTGGAGTTGCGATTGGTCTCCTGGTAGTTGGCCAGCGCCGTGATCGCCCCGCCGAGATAGACCCCGCCGTCGCGCAGGTCGCCCTGGCGCCGGGCGTCCAGCAGCATCAGCGGCTTGCGGCTCGTGTGCGTGGTGGGATCCAGCATGCGGTAGCTGACGTCGCTGGCGCGGCTGATGAACAGACCGGAGTTCAACTCGACGGCGGCCATCGCGCGGTCGTTTTCCGGCGTGGGCGCCTCGACCTCACGAATCGGCGCGGCGTCCGGCGTCGTCGGGGCCGACAGGCGCAGCGCGGGCGGCGTCGTCGCCACAGGCTGAGCGCCTTTGAGGCTGTCCACCTCCTGGCGCAGCTGGCGGTTTTCCTGTTCCAGCCGCTCCAGGCGGGCCAGAACATCCTCCAGGCTCTGGGCCTGCGCCAGGGTAGGCGCCAGGCACACGCCCAGCGCCACGGCCGAAGCCGCCATCTTCCAATTGCTCATAAATCCCCCCCGGGACGCCCAAAAACGGGCAGATCACAACCTAGGGGACGTGGGATAGAGAGAGAGTTCTGACCAAAACCTTAAGAAGCTGAGCCTCAGGGTTTGCGCGGCGCGACGGCGCGAGGGTCAGTGGCGCAGCTCACCTCGCCGTCCCGGATCGTCACGATGGTCGGCTTGCCGACGCCGGGGCGGAAGGTCGTCACCTGGTCGCCCACCTGGACCCGCACGAAGTCCGGGCCGGTGAAATGGCAGGCGTGGTAGATGCCGCCCCCTGGCAGGGCGGTCTTGTAAACCTGCACGCAATTGACGTGACCGAACCAGCGGCCGAGCGTCGCCCCGGCATAGTCGAAGGTCAGCAGTTCAGGGCGGCTCTTGGACACCGGCAGCGGCCCGTCCCACACCGGACATTCCGGCCCGCGCGGGGTCCAGTCGGCGGCCGAGGCCATGCGCTGCTGCCCCAGCATCGCCAGCACCCCGCCGATCAGCACCACGGCCGCGACGCCGACCACCGCCAGCTGGACGAGGCCGCGCCCCTTCTTCACCGGGGCGTCATACACATTCCGCGCCATCGCAGGCCTCCCGCTCGCAAGAGGTCGCAAGGGGCCTTCAGACACAGGAAAATGCAAGAGGGGACGGTGTTGACGGCAACCTAGGCCAGACTTGGAGCCGGCGCGAATTGTGGCTGCGCCTGTCTCCGGAGGGAGCAAAGCCGACCACCCCGAGCCGGTGCGGGCGAGTATCTGAGGGGCCTTGCGTTCGGCAGTCCGCGCCGCAGCCTAGGTCCGCGTCAGGCGGGGTACAAAGGTCTCGCGGATAGTCTGAAGCCGGCTCGACAGCATGCGAGAGTGCGCCTCGGTCGGCGCAATGGGAATCGGGAATTCGTCTGACAGATCGCCCCTCGCAAGCACCGCGTCAGCCCAAGCCTGGGCGATACGGCAATAGGTCTCAAGCGCGGCGGCGGGGGTCTCGCTGCCTTCAACCTCAAAATAGATGGAGGGAAGGTCTCCCACGACGACCCAGATTTCCCGGTCGCCATTCCCTTCGCCTGAGAGGACGCCGTGCTTGAAGCGGACCAGATAAAGGCCGATGACGCCGCCTATACCGAAGGCCAGGAGGAGGTCTTCGATCGGCGGCGCCCACTCATGCGATTGCACAAAGACCCTAGCGTCCCGCGCCAAAGCGGCCAATCGCACGGTCTCTTCTTCGAAATCATCGTCCGGCCTGGCGACGAGCTGGAAGGTCGAGGTGTCGAGCATGATCAATTGAGCTTCAAATAAATTTTTAGATTATACTTAAGTTCAAAGCTGATCGCCAGGCTTCCATTTTGGATCAATCATCTTCTGCTACTCTTCAATATACTTCCTCAGGTCTTCCTGAATTGGCTGCCGCAGCATATCGCTCACGAAATTATCAACGCTATCAGTGCGAATACGGTCCGAGAGAATGCCCGTAATATTCGGTATGATTCCGAGCAGACCAAAGCCCCGCACTACTGGCCCACCTTTCCCGCGCTGCTGCCCCAGCATCGCCAGCACCCCGCCGACCAGCACCACGGCCGCGACGCCGACCACCGCCAGCTAGACGAGGCCGCGCCCCTTCTTCACCGGGGCGTCATACACATTCCGCGCCATCGCAGGCCTCCGTCACGCAAGAGGATGCAAGGGGCCTTCTGACGCGGCGAATTGCAAGGGGGACGGCATGGACGCGGCCCTTGGACCGACTAGCGGCCGCAGGAGTCCATGTTGGCGCTCACGATCAACCGTCTAGAGTTTCCATGGGCGGCCAAGCGCCAGCCAAGGACCCCGGACTTCCGATGGCGATTGAGTTTGATCCCGCCAAGAGCGAGCAGAACGAGGCCCTGCGGGGCCTGCCCTTCTCGTTGGCCGAGCGGTTCGACTGGGCGACAGCGCTCGTGGGGCGAAGCGCACAAACGCAATCCGAGCCGCGCCATGTCGCCATCGGCGAGATCGATCACCGAACCTATGTGATAGTCTTCACCATCCGCGGCGAGAATGTCCGCGTCATCAGTCTACGCCGAGCTAACCGCAGAGAAGTCGCCCGCTATGCCGAAGCCAAACGCACAGAAGGCTGACGCCGAAAACCCGAACCTGAGCGACGCCGAGATCGCCGCCATGCGGCCCGCGCGCGAAGTTCTGGGCGAGGCGTTCGTGGAGCGCCAGATGGCGTCGCAGCGACCGCGTGAACGCGCCCCGTACCGCTATGAGATTTTCCGCGATAAGGCCGGCGACTTTCGCGTGCGGTTCCTGACGCCGAGCGGGGAGGTGCTGTTTTCCACGGAAGGGTTTCGCACCCGGCAGTCAGCGGTCAGCGCCATAAAGACGATCCAGGACACCGCCTCCAGCGATAGGATTGAAGACGTGGCGCAGACCGCGGGCCTTTAGGGCGACTGTCGCGGTCGGCGGTCCGCCAGAGAGCGAGCATGGGCGCCCGGGTGATCCTGATCAACGGCGTGGGAAGCGTGGGGAAGAGCTCCACCGCCCGCGAGCTTCAGCGAATTGCTGCGAGCCCCTTCCTATACGTTTCGATGGATCATTTTATCGACATGGTCCCTGCGAGATTGCTCGGCTCGAAAGAAGGTCTTCTGTTCACGCCTGGCGATGATGGCGGTAGGCCCTCGATCGCCATTTCAACGGGCAAGAGCTTCGAGACGGTGATGTCGGGCATGCGCCAGGCTGTTGCGGCGCTGGCCGATCACGGCAACGATCTCATTGTCGACGAGGCATTCTGGAGTGGTGAGGAGCACGAGTACCGGCGGTTGTTGCAAAATCATCGACTTCACCTGGTCGGTTTGTTCGCACCCTTGGATGTCATCGAAGAGCGCGAGCATGCCCGTGGTGATCGCCCAACCGGGCTGGCCCGATGGCAGTTTGGTCGCGTGCACAGCGGCGTCGAATACGATCTGAAAGTCGACATGTCCGCTGCGAGCGCAGCTCAGGCGGCCATCACAATTCGGGATGCGTTTGACCTGTAATGCCAGGCGGCGCCGGCGACTGCCGCGTGATCGAGGCGCTCTCCGACCACAGCCTCTGCGAAGCCGACCACCCCGAGCCGGTGCGGGCGAGTATCTGAGGGGGTCTTGCGACAGCGCCTGATGGACGGCGTAACGCCCCTACAGGTCACCCAATGGGCTTGGTGAGCCCCACCCGCTCCACGTCGTCCCACATGGGGCCGCGGTAGACTTCGAGATAGCCGAGCTGCTCATTGAGGGTCAGCACCGCCTGGTGGGTTGTTTCGGTGACGGTATAGATCATCCCGAACCCTTCCGAGGCCGCAGTCGCCTCCAGGGCTCTTTTCAAGGCGCGCGCAATCCCTCGCCGGCGCGCCTGGGGCGCGACCCAGAGGTCGTGGATCTGTAGGAACCGGCCATCGGCGGGAAAGACGCCGTCGCCCAACAGGCCGAGAATGGCGCCCTCGCCGAAGTCGTCCGTCCCTCGGTTGCGCCGCCGATAGAGAAGGAAGGCGATCGGCGTCTCATCGCCGCGTTCGCGAACGACGAACCCCTCATTGACGCCGTCGCCCCCAAAGCCCGCCAACCCTGTCCTTATGGCCTGCCATGTTTCCGCCAGCGCGGCGGTCTGGGTGTAGCCTTCGCCCGGCTGCAGAGCCTTTGCGACGGCGTCCAGGTCGGAAGGCTCCAGCCTGCGGAGGCTCAGACCGTGCAACTGAGCCGCTCGCCACGTCGCCAGGACCTGATCGTTCACCGGTCTCACCTCGTTGCGACCCACCTAATTGGCAGGCTGATCTCGCTGCACCAGTTCATGCACATTTCCTCCCGGAGCGCGAAAGGCGGCGTAGGATAGGCTCGCCAGGCCGTTGCGGGCTGGGCTCGCATGCAGAAACTCCACGCCGCGCGCCTGGAGCTCAACCATCATCTCCGCCAGCGATTCGGTCTCGAACGAGATCACGCTGGACGCATCGCGACCGTGCTGCTGGGCGGCGGCCGGCCCTTCACACTTGAAAACGTGGAGCGCCCAGGTCCCTGAGCCGAAAACGAGCTGGCTGGCGCTCTGCGCCAGAAGCGACAGCCCCAGGACCTCACGATAGAAGGTCAGGGCTTCGCCAAGATCAGGGGTCATGACGAGCGATGGTCCAAGCTTCATCATCAAACCCTACCCCACCCGAGGCGCGGAGGGCCAAGACATCGCAAGCCTAGGAGAAGTCGTGGTAGCTGGGGGCGGGCTCGAACCGCCGACCTGTGGGTTATGAATCCACCGCTCTAACCAGCTGAGCTACCCAGCCACGGGTTCGCGCCGCTGACGCGCGAGGCGCGGGTTATAGGGATTTCGGATCGGCGCATCAAGCGGCTTGGGCGCAGGCCAAAGCCCGGCTAGGTTCGCGCCCGCCATGAGCGTGCTTCATCTTCTGGGAACGGCCGGCGAAGGCGGGGCGGAGACCTATTTCGTCGACCTCGTCCGGGCGCTGGCCAGCGACGGCGTGGCCCAGGCCGCGGCCCTGCGCCCCCACGCCAGGCGCGAAGCCGTGCTTGGCCATGCGGGGGTGGCGGTGGAGACCTTTGGCTTCGGCGGACCGCTGGACCTGCTGACCCGGCGCGGGATCGCGGGGTTTGCGGGCCGCCAGGAGGTCACCGTGGCGCTGGCCTGGATGAATCGCGCGGCCCGCCATACGCCCAAGGGGCCATGGGCGCGGATCGGGCGGCTGGGGGGCTATTACAAGCTCAAATACTATGCCGGCTTCGACTTCCTGGTGGCCAATACCGAGGACATCGCCGACTGGGTGGTGGACCAGGGCTGGCCGGCGGGCCAGGTGGCTTGCATCCCCAACTTCGCCGAGGCGCCCGACGAGGCCGCGCCGGTCGAGCGGGCGACGCTCTCCACCCCGGCTGACGCTCCCCTGCTGCTGGCCATGGGCCGGCTGCACGAGGCCAAGGCCCACGACGTCGCGCTGAACGCCCTGACCCGCCTGCCGCAGGCCTGGCTGTGGATCGCCGGCACGGGTCCGGAGGAGGCGCGGCTGAAGGCCCTGGCCGTGGCCCTGGGCGTCGCCGACCGGGTGCGGTTCCTGGGCTGGCGCAATGATCCCTCGGCCCTCTATCGGGCGGCCGATGTCTGCGTCTTTCCCTCCCGCTACGAGCCCCTGGGCAATGTGGTGATCCAGGCCTGGGCCCACGGCCTGCCGGTGGCCGCCGCCGCCAGCCAGGGGCCAGGCGCCCTGATCCGCGACGGGCAGGACGGCCTGCTGGTCCCCATCGATGACGCCGAGGCCCTGGCCAGCGCCGTCGGACGGCTGCTGGACGATCCCATGCTGCGCATCCGCCTGGCCCAGCACGGCCTGGAACGGGTGGAGGCGGAGTTTTCGCAAGCCGCAGTCGTGGCCCAATGGCGCGACCTGTTCGCCCGGTTCGGCGCCGGCTGATGTGCGGGATCGCCGGGATTCTGGACGGTGAAGCCTCGGCCCGGCCGCTGATCGCGGCCATGACCCACCGCGGCCCCGACGGCGTGCGGGTGGAGGAGACGCCCGGCCGTTCGCTGGCCCACGCCCGACTGTCGATCATCGACCTCGACGGCGGCTGGCAGCCCCTGCATGCGGCCGGCGGGACCGTGATCGGCAATGGGGAGATCTATAACTATCTGGAGCTGGCGCAGGACTTCGGCCTGACGGACGCGCTCTCCACCGGCTCGGACTTCGAACCCCTGCTGCACCTCTATGCGCGAGAAGGCCCGGCGGCCTTTCACCGGCTGCGGGGCATGTACGCCTTCTGTCTGGCCGGGCCTGACGGCCGCACCTGGCTGGTGCGCGACCCCTTCGGCATCAAGCCGCTCTATGTGATGGAGCTGGAGCGCGGCCTGGCCTTCGCCTCGGAGGCCGGCGCCTTTCTGGCCGCGGGCCTGGCGCCCCGGGCCGTGCGCGCCGACGCCGCCCGCGAACTGCTGGCCTTCAACTATACCCTGGGGGAGGAGACCATCTTCCCGGGCGTCTGTCGCCTGGCGCCCGGCGCGATCGTCCAGGTGGTCGAGGGCCGGCTGGTCCCCCATGAGGTCCGTCCCGCCCTGCCCCCGGCGCGCACGCCGCCCATCGCCCGCGACGCGGCGGCCCTGGTCACCCAGCTCGACGCCGTGCTGGAGGACAGCGTACGGGTCCATCAGCGCGCCGACGTGCCCTATGGCCTCTTTCTGTCCGGCGGGATCGACTCCGCCGCCATCGCCACCCTGATGGCCCGGCTGAACAGCCGGCCGGTCACGGCGTTTACCTGCGGCTTTGACGCGCCCGGCGCGCGGGACGAGCGGGCCCAGGCCGAACGGGTGGCCCGGGCGCTCGACCTCGACTGGCGGGAAACGAACTTTGGCGAGGACGACTTCTGGTCGCTGCTGCCCCAGGTGGCGAACGCCCTGGACGATCCCACCGCCGACTACGCCACCCTGCCGACCTTCAAGCTGGCCCAGGCGGCCAGGGGGACCCTGACCGTCGTGCTGACCGGCGAGGGGGGCGATGAGCTGTTCGGCGGCTATGGCCGCTATCGCCGCGCCCTGCGGCCGGCAGATCGGCAGAGCACACGTCGGAACTCCAGTCACGTCGTCAACTCGTATGCCCGCTTCTGCTTGAAAAAAAAAAAATATAAACCACTTGCCTTCTTGTTGCAGGCTACACAACTGAAGCGCACACGTCGGCACTCCATC
>CALEOQ010000548.1 GCA_937910255.1 uncultured Caulobacteraceae bacterium
GAGGTCAGATGTCTGGTCGTTTTGTTTTTTTCAGGCAGAAGACGGCATACGGGCTTACGACGTGACTGGGGTTCAGACGTGTGCTCTTCCGATCTCGTCCTGGCCCAGGGCCGCCTCCAGCGCCTCGGCGCGGCCGAGGTCCTCGGCCTGGCGCTGCATCTCGGCCTCCTCGCGGGCGCGGCGCTCGGCCTCCCGGCGGGTGAGTTCAGCTTCGAAGGCGGCTTTGAGGGTCATCAATGTGGTCCGGCTTGGTTGCTGGGTCATCCGACGGACCCTTCCAGAGAGATGGCGACCAGCTTCTGGGCCTCCACCGCAAACTCCATGGGCAGGGTCTGCAGCACGTCCTTGACGAAGCCGTTGACCAGCAGTTGGACCGCCTCCTCCTGAGAGAGGCCCCGCTGCATCACATAGAAGAGCTGGTCGTCGGACAGGCGGGTGGTGGTGGCCTCGTGCTCAAAGACCGACTGGCCGTTGCGGGCCTCGATATAGGGCACGGTGTGGGCCGCGCTCTCCTTGCCGATCAGCAGGCTGTCGCACTGGGTGAAGTTGCGCGCGCCCTTGGCCTTGGGATGGGCCGAGACCAGGCCGCGATAGGTGTTGGACGACTTTCCGGCCGAGATGCCCTTGGAGATGATCCGGGAGCGCGTCCCCTCCCCCAGATGGATCATCTTGGTGCCGGTGTCGGCCTGCTGGCGGCCATTGGTGATGGCGATGGAATAGAACTCGCCGACGCTGTCGTTGCCGCGCAGGACGCAGGACGGGTACTTCCAGGTGATGGCCGAGCCGGTCTCCACCTGGGTCCAGGCGACCTTGGAGCGGTCGCCGCGGCAGTCGGCGCGCTTGGTCACGAAGTTGTAGATACCGCCCTTGCCGGTCTCCGGATCGCCCGGATACCAGTTCTGGACGGTGGAATATTTGATCTCCGCATCCTCCAGCGCCACCAGCTCGACGACGGCGGCGTGCAGCTGGTTCTCGTCGCGCATGGGCGCGGTGCAGCCCTCCAGATAGGAGACGTAGGCGCCCTTGTCGGCGATGATCAGGGTCCGCTCGAACTGGCCGCTCTCGGCGGCGTTGATGCGGAAATAGGTCGACAACTCCATGGGGCAGCGGACGCCGGGGGGCACATAGACGAAGCTGCCGTCGGAGAAGACCGCGCTGTTCAGGCAGGCGAAATAGTTGTCCGAGGCCGGCACCACCGACCCCAGATACTTCTTCACCAGCTCGGGATGCTCGCGCACCGCCTCGCTGAACGAGCAGAAGATCACCCCGACCTCGGCCAGCTCCTTCTTGAAGGTGGTCACCACCGAGACGCTGTCGAACACCGCATCGACCGCATAGCGCGGCGCGCCCTGCACGCCGGCCAGAACCTCCTGCTCGCGCAGGGGAATGCCCAGCTTGGCGTAGGTGGCCAGCAGCTCGGGATCGACCTCGTCCAGGCTCTTGGGACCCTCCTTCGCCTTGGGCGCGGCGTAGTAGTAGGAGTCCTGATAGTCGATCCTGGGGAAGGTGACCTTGGCCCAGTCGGGCTCCTCCATGGCCAGCCAGCGCTCATAGGCCTCCAGCCGCCAGGCGAGCATCCAGTCGGGCTCTTCCTTCTTGGCGGAGATGAAGCGCACGATGTCGGCGCTCAGGCCCTTGGGCGCGAACTCCTGGTCGATCGAGGTGATGAAGCCATGCTGGTATCGCTCCAGGGCTTCCACATGTTCGACGGTCTGTTTGACAGCAGGCATCGCAGTTTCCTTCAGGCCGCAGGCGCACGACGGCGCGCGGCGTGGCGGTCGTAGGCCGTGATCCAGGCTTCGACCATCTGTTTCCAATCTTCGGCGCCGGTGGACCACCCGCCGCTGACGCGGATCGCCGCGCCGGCCAGCTCAGTCTGACCCATGGCTTCCAGCACCCGGCTGGCCTTGACCTTGCCCGACGAGCAGGCCGATCCGGCGCTGACCATCACCCCGGCCAGGTCCAGCATCATGACCTGCAGCTCGGCGGGAAAGCCGGGGCCCGCGAAGCACAGGGTGTTGGGCAGGCGCGGCGCGTCCTGGCCCATGATCACCGCGCCGGCCTCGACCAGCGCCCGCTCGGCGGCGTCGCGCCAGGCGGCCTGTTCGGCCGCAGAACCCAATTCAGCCAGCGCCTGAGCGGCGGCGGCGCCGAAGCCGGCGATGGCCGGGACATTCTCGGTGCCCGCCCGACGTCCCCGCTCCTGCCCGCCGCCATGCAGGCGGCGCACCAGGGTGGCGCGGGGCCCGAAGGTGAGCGCGCCGGCGCCCGGCGGGCCGCCGATCTTGTGGCTGGAGATGGCCAGGGTGTCGGCGCCCAGGGCGCGGCTGTCGACCGGGATGCGCCCGGCGGCCTGGACCGCGTCCACATGCAGCCAGCCCTCGGACTTGCGCACCAGCACGGCGGCCTGCGCCACCGGCTGGAGGACGCCGGTCTCGTTGTTGGCCAGCATCAGGGCGACGAAGGGCCGGCCATCGGCGGCGTCCCAGGCGTCGAGGCGGCTGGCCAGCCAGGCGAGATCGGCCTGGCCCGAGGCGTCCACGGGCATGAGCTCGACCTGCGCGCCCGATGCGCGGGCGGTTTCCAGGACCGCGTCATGTTCGATGGCGCTGAGGATCAGCCGCCGCGAGCCGGTGGCCACGGCGCTCTCTATGGCCAAGGCGTTGGCCTCGGTGCCGCCGGAGGTGAAGATGACGGTGGAGGCGGGCGCGGCGATCAGCTCGGCCACCTCAGTCCGCGCCTGCTCCATCCGCGCGCGGGACGACCGGCCGGCGGCGTGCACCGAGGAGGGGTTGCCGCCGGCGATCATCGCCGCGTTGGCGGCCGCCAGGGCTTCGGGCCGGATCGGCGCGGTGGCGTTATGGTCGAGATAGACGGCGTTCATGCGGCCACCGTCCCGCGGTCGGCCAACCGCCCCTGGACCACGTCGGCCAGGGAGACCGATTCGAGATAGGCGTGAATCTGGCGGCCCATCTCTTCCCAGAGGTCGTGGGTGAGGCACTTCTCGCCGCTCAGCATGCAGCCCTGGCGGGCGTCCTGACCGCAGCGGGTGGCGCGCAGGGGCTCGTCCACCGCCAGCACGATCTGCGCGATATTGGTTTCGCTGGCGGTGCGGGCCAGCCGGTAGCCGCCGCCGGGACCGCGGGCGCTGACCACCAGGCCTTCGCGGCGCAGGCGGGCGAAAAGCTGTTCCAGGTACGACAGGGAGATTTCCTGGCGCTGGGCGATTTCGGCCAGGGCGACAGCCTTGTCGCCCTCGCGCCGCGCCAGATCGGCCATGGCCATCACGGCGTAACGTCCCTTGGTGCTCAAGCGCATTGGGTCTGGCCCGCCCTGCAGTTTTCCCGCGCATCGGATTGAGCCTGTGTTACAAGCCCCGGCTTCGCAGCGGCGGTTTTTCCGATTGAACGCATGGGTGCGATCTAGGAAGACCCAGCTCCGTAGTCAAGTATTCGGCGGCACGAGAGGATGGCATGCCAGAGGTTGTTCTGACCGGCGCGGCTGGACGGATTGAAGGGCGCTACGCCCAGGGCAAGACGGAAAATGCGCCGGTGGCGCTGATCCTCCACCCCCATCCCAAGGCCGGCGGCCAGATGAACAATCCGGTGGCCGTCCAGCTCTATCACCTGTTCATGAAGCGGGGCTTCTCGGTCCTGCGCTTCAACTTCCGCGGCGTCGGCCGCAGCCAGGGCGAATTCGACTCCGGCATCGGCGAGCTGGCCGATGCGGCCACGGCGCTGGACTGGCTGCAGTCGACCAACCCCGCGGCCTCGCAATGCTGGGTCGCTGGCTACGACTTCGGCGCCTGGGTCGGCATGCAGCTTCTGATGCGCCGGCCGGAGACCGACGGCTTCATCTCGGTCTCGCCGCCCACCAACATGTATGACTTCAGCTTCCTGGCCCCCTGCCCGGCCTCGGGCCTGATCCTGCAGGGCTCGGCCGACACGGTGACCCCGCCGGTGGAGGTGGAGCGCGTCGTCTCCAAGCTGCGGACCCAGAAGGGGATCGTGATCGACTACGATCTGGTCGATCAGGCCAACCACTTCTGGACCGAGCAGCTTGTCGAGGTCGAGACCCGCGTCGGGGCCTATCTCGACAAGCGCATGGCGGCCTCGGAGGCCTGAGGCCTCCGAGCGCCTGGGGCGATCGCCTTAGTCGGCCGGGTTGCTCGCCACCCGGTCGAGATAGTCCAGCGCCGTCAGCACCTGAGCCCGCACGCCGACCTTCAGCGCCGCCTCGTCGATGGTGAAGAAGGGCGAATGGTTGGTGCCCGGCGGATAGCCCACGCCCAGCCGATAGAAGAGGCCCGGCACCACCGCCTGGAACTCCGCAAAGTCCTCGGCTCCGGTGATCAGGGCGGTCTCCGTCTCGGGCTGACCGACGGCGGCGGTCGCCAGCGTCGGCGCCATGACGCGGGCGAGATCCATGTCGTTGCTCACCACCGGCGTGGAGCCGCCCATGGTCAGCTCGCCCTTCGCCCCATAGCGCGCCACGATGCTGTCCACCGCAGCCTGCATCTTCTCGATGGTCGCCTTGCGCATGTCGGGATCGAAGGTGCGCAGGGTGCCGGCCATCATCATGTCTTCGGGGATGATGTTGTGGCGCACGCCGCTCTGGATCACCGCCACGGTGATGACGGTGGGCGAGCGGGCGACGTCGAGCTGCCGCGAGGCGATCTGGTTGAAGGCCTGGACGATCTCGGCGCTCAGGGACGCCAGGTCAACGCCGTCCCAGGGCCGGGCGCCGTGGGTCTGCTTGCCCTTGATGCGGATCTCGTAGGAGTCGGCGGCCGCCATCATCGGCCCGCTGCGATAGACGATGGCCCCGACGTCGCCGGGGCTGACATGCAGGCCGAAGATGGCGCCGGGCTTCGGATTTTCCAGGGCGCCCTGCGCGATCATCATGGCCGCGCCGCCCTCTTCTCCGGGGGGCGCCCCTTCCTCGGCCGGCTGGAAAATCAGCACCACCGTGCCGGCGATCTCCTCGCGCATGCCGGCCAGGACCTCGGCCGCCCCCATCAGGATCGCCACATGGGCGTCGTGGCCGCAGGCGTGCATGACCGGGGTCGGCTGGCCATTGTATTCTCCCACCACCTTCGAGGCGAAGGGCAGGCCGGTCTTCTCCTCCACCGGCAGGGCGTCCATGTCGCCGCGCAGGGCGACCACGCCGCCGGGCTTGCCGCCCTTCAGGGTCGCCACCACGCCCGTATGCGCCACGCCGGTGCGCACCTGGTAGCCCAGGGCGCGGAGGTGCTCGGCCACCAGGGCTGAGGTGCGCACCTCGCGGTTGCCCAGTTCCGGATGCTCGTGGATATCACGGCGCCAGGCCACGACCTTGGGCTGCAGGGCCTCGGCGGCGGCGAACACTGCGCTCTTGTGCGGGCTCTCCTGGGCCTGGGCCAGGGCCGGCGCGGTGAAGGCCAGGGCCCCGAACGCCGCGCTCATCAGCGCGCGCCTTAAAATCTTCCGAGTCATGGTCAGCCCTCCTCCTGGCCCTTGCCGGTCGGCGTGACGATGCGTCCGCCCTTCATCGGCGAAGGCGCCCCCGTCGTGCTTGGAAATGAAATCGGCAGCGCCCGCGCCGTGCGGGCCGCCAGATAGGCGAAGGCCTCGGCCTCGATGGAATCGCCGCGCCAGTCGACCTCTTCGGCCGTGACCACCTGCGCCTTCAGTCGCTCACGCAGGGCCTTCATGATCTCGGGATTGTGCCGTCCGCCGCCACAGACCACCACCATGGTCGGGGCGGTCTCCAGCTTCTCGAACCCCATACGGACCGCCTCGGCGGTGAAGGCGACCAGGGTCGCAGCCGCATCCTCCAGCTTGAGATCTTCCAGGGGATCAAGGGAGAAGTCGTAGCGGTCCAGCGACTTGGGCGGCGGAGCGTCGAAATAGGGATGGGCCATCAGCGCCCGCAGCAGCCCCTCGTCCACCATGCCGACGCTGGCATAGTTGCCCTTATCGTCATAACGCCCGGCGCCGCGGGCCTGGACCAGCAGGTCGATCATGCCGTTGCCGGGGCCGGTGTCGAAGGCGGTCAGTTCCCCCACCCCCGACCAGAGGGTGACATTGGCCACGCCGCCGATGTTTAGCACCGCGATGGGCGGGCTCATCTCCGAGGCCCTGGCCCGCGCCAGGTGATAGACCGGCGCCAGCGGCGCCCCCTCCCCGCCCGCGGCCACATCGGCGCTGCGGAAATCGAAGGCCACCGGCACGCCCGTAGCCTCGGCCAGCCAGGCGGCGTCGCCCAGCTGCACGGTCCGCCCGATCTGGCCATCCTTCGGGCGCTCATGCAGCACGGTCTGGCCATGCATGCCGATCAGGTCGATGTCGGCCCAGCTCAGGTCGTTCTCGGCGAGGAAGGCCTGGGCGGCCTCAAAATGCTCCTTGGCGACCGCCGCCGCGGCCTGCGCAAACGCCTCCGGCTCCGGCGCCCCCCGCGGCCAGTCCCGGGCGGCCTCGGTCGCGGCCAGCACCACCTTGCGCACGGCGTCGGAAAGCTTGCGCTCGCCGGCCGGCCCAAAGGCCTCGATCGTCTCTCCGTCGGTCTCCAGCACCGCCATATCGACGGCGTCCAGGGAGGTTCCGGTCATGAATCCCAGTACACGCATGCCCATTGACTGCCATGGCTTGGAGCCGCTAGCTAGCCGCCATGATCGACGCCCGCGCCACCACCGGCCTCTATTACCGCGCCCCATAAGGCGCGGCTCGATCCCCTGCGCCCACCAACCTGGTCGGCGCGCCCTTCGAACACCTCGAATTCAGCGTTTCCGGCCCTGCGCCACCGGAGACTGCTCAGATGACTCTCGAACTATCCGATCCCAGCATGCT
The DNA here is from genome assembly GCA_937910255.1 of uncultured Caulobacteraceae bacterium. GTDB lineage: Bacteria > Pseudomonadota > Alphaproteobacteria > Caulobacterales > Caulobacteraceae > Phenylobacterium. Next base: position 6,828 of record CALEOQ010000548.1, read on the forward strand.
AGAGCCCGGGCCTTCCCACTCGAAGCCCGGCGCCATGACCAGCGAACCTGCGTTCAAATCCGAATTCCTGCGTCTGATGCAGACGCGCGGCTACATCCACCAGATCACCCATCCGGCGGAGCTGGATGAGGCGGCCTCCAAGGGCGTCGTCACGGCCTACATTGGTTTTGACGCCACCGCGCCGTCCCTGCATGTGGGCTCGCTGATCCAGATCATGATCCTGCGCCGGCTCCAGCAGAGCGGCCACAGGCCCATCGTTCTGATGGGCGGCGGGACGACCAAGATCGGCGACCCCACCGACAAGGATCAGTCGCGCCCCCTGCTCACGGAGGCGCAGATCCAGGCCAATATCGCCTCCATCAAGACCGTGTTCGCCAAGTTCCTGACCTTTGGCGACGGGCCGACCGACGCCATGATGGTCGACAACGACGCCTGGCTGTCGACGTACGGCTATGTCGAATTCCTGCGCGAGTTCGGCGTGCACTTCACGATCAACAGGATGTTGGCCTTCGACAGCGTCAAGACCCGGCTGGAACGCGAGCAGCCGATGACCTTCCTCGAGTTCAACTACATGCTGATGCAGTCGGTGGACTTCCTGGAGCTGGAGCGGCGCCACGGCTGCATCCTGCAGATGGGCGGCTCGGACCAGTGGGGCAATATCGTCAATGGGGTGGAGCTGATCCGCCGCGTCGATCAGAAGCCGGCCTTCGGTCTGACCACCCCCCTGCTCTCCACGGCGTCCGGCCAGAAGATGGGCAAGACGGTCGGCGGGGCCGTCTGGCTGAACGCCGACATGCGCAGCCCCTACGACTACTGGCAGTTCTGGCGGAACACCGAGGACGCCGATGTCGGCCGCTTCATGCGGCTGTTCACCGACCTGCCCCTGGACGAGATCGCCCGGTTGGAAAGCCTGGAAGGCGCGCAGATCAATGAGTCCAAGAAGGTGTTGGCCAATGCGGCGACCACCTTGTTGCACGGCGAAGAGGCCGCCCAGGCGGCCGAGGCGGCTGCGGTCGCCGCCTTCGAACAGGGCCAGCTGTCCACCGACCTGCCGAGCTTTGAGATTCCGCGCGGCGATCTCGAGGCCGGCGTCGTGCTGGCCGCCCTGGCCGCCGACGCGGGGCTTGCCACCTCCCGCGGCGAGGCCCGTCGCCTGGCGCAGGGCGGCGGCCTGCGGGTCAACGACACGGCTGAGACCGACGCCAACCGCACCCTGAGCGCCGCCGACCTGGTCGATGGCGTCATCAAACTGGCGGCGGGCAAGAAGAAGATCGTCCTGGTCCGGCCCGTCTGAGCCGGCCCCCTTTTGCGAGGAACGAACATGGCTGAACTTGAGGTGGGCGCTGAGGCCCCCGGCTTCGAACTGGAGGGGCCTGAAGGCCCGATCCGCCTGGCCGATTTCGCCGGCCAGACGCTGGTGCTCTATTTCTATCCCAAGGATGACACCTCGGGCTGCACCAAGGAGGCGATCGATTTTTCAGAAATGTTGGATGCCTTCGAAGCGGCCGGCGCCGCGATTCTGGGCGTCTCCAAGGACTCCGTCGCCTCCCACGGGAAGTTCGCCGCCAAGCACGATCTGAAGGTCGCCCTCGGATCGGACCCCAGCGGGACGGTGGTCGAAACCTACGGCGCCTGGGTCGAAAAGAGCATGTACGGCCGCAAATACATGGGGATCGATCGCTCGACCTTCCTGATCGACGGCGCCGGAAAGATCGCCGGTATCTGGCGTAAGGTGAAGGTTCCTGGCCATGCCGCCGCAGTGCTCAAGGCGGCGCAGGCGCTCAAGGCCTGAGGCCGCCGACAGCAACAACACCGGGCGATGGAACCTTTCGCCGGCGCCCGGTGTTGTAGAATTGTCGCGCGACGCCGGAATGTCGAAGCCTGCCTTTCGGCGCATCCGATCCGTGTGGCGCGGCGATTCAGTCTCGTCTAACGAGATGTTCGGTATGTCATCGATTTGCGGCCCTGCGCTCTCTTGTAGCGGGAAGGGTCTTGCGCGTGGCCTGCGTCTCATTGCATATCGTGCTCACTGCTCCTGATCACTACAGCGATGAGCATGACACGCATAACGCGCCTCCGCCGTTCGCTCGAAGAGCTGTTCCCCGAACGCCATCTCTATGTCCGTTCCGGCGGCGAGATGCGCGCCTACGTCCTCACCACCTCCAAGCAGCTTATGGCCGCCGCCGGCGTCGGCGCCGCGGCGCTCTGGATGGGGATCTGCACCGCGGCCATGATGGTCAACGGCATGCAGATGTCGGCGAGCGACCAGGAAATCGCCCGCACCCAGGCCAAGTACGAACGCTGGATCGCCGATCGCCAGGCCCGGCTGAACAGCGCCGTGGCCCAGCTGAACGCCACCAATGGGTCGATCGACGATCTGGCCCTGTCGGTGGAAAAGCGCCACGCGGCGCTGGCCATGCTGCTCAGCGACTACAAGTCGACGCCGGGGGCCGCCGACGCCCTGGCCCCGGAAATTCACAAGGCCTCGGCTGACCTCAGCGTCACCGATCCGGTGCGCCGGATCGAGCTGGTCCGCGCCGGCCAGGAGCGCCTGCTGGATTCCGCCGACTCCTTCGCCAAGGGGCGCGCCGAGCGCCTGCGCATGGCCTTCCGCCTGGCCGGCCTCAGCCCCAACGGCTATGCGCCCAAGTCCGGCGAGCTGGGCGGGCCGCTGATCGAGGCCAAGGACCCCAGCGCCCTGGCCGCCGTCCTGGACGTGGACGAGGACTTCGCCGCGCGCATCCAGCACGCCGCGACCAATCTTTCCGAAGCCCGCACCCTGGGCGTCGCCGCCGAGAAGCTGCCCCTGGCCAAGCCGACGTCGGCGGGCCGGCAGTCCAGCGGGTTCGGCGTCCGGTTCGATCCCTTCACCAAGCGCCCGGCCTTCCATTCCGGCCTGGATTTCGGCGGCGGCTTCATGATGCCCATCCTGGCCACCGGGCCTGGCGTGGTGTCCTTCGCCGGCGTCCGTTCCGGCTACGGCAATACGGTCGAGATCGACCATGGCCAGGGCTTCAAGACCCGCTACGCCCACATGCAGGCCATTGCGGTCAAGCCCGGCCAGCGCGTGGCGGTGGGCCAGCGGGTCGGCGGCATGGGCTCCACCGGCCGCTCCACCGGCGTGCATCTCCATTATGAAGTCTGGGTCAACGGCCGGGCGCAGAACCCCAGCCGTTTTGTGAAGGCGGGCGAGTATGTTCAGCAAGCAGCAGACTAAGTCGGACCAGACCAAGTCCCCGGCGAAGTTCGATCCGCCGGCGCTGTCGCCGCCCGATGGCGGCGCCCCCCGCAAGAGCACCCCCAAGGTCGCCTCCCTGGTGGCCGAGAACATCACCCTTGAGGGTTCGATCAGCGGCGAAGGCGAGCTTCACATTGACGGCGTCGTCCGCGGCGATGTCCGCATCGCCAAGCTGACCATCGGCGACACCGGTCATGTCGAAGGGGCGATCTATGCCGATGTGGTCGAGGCCCGCGGCCGGGTGATCGGCTCGATCACCGCCAAACAGGTGCGCCTGTATGGCACCTCCTATGTGGATGGCGACATCACCCACGAACAGCTGGCCATGGAGACCGGAGCCTTCTTCCAGGGCCGCAGCCTGAAGTTCCAAAGGCCGCCCGCGCCCCAGCCGGCGGCGGCCTCGTCGTCTTCCGCCTCGCCGTCCGCCGCCCCCGCCAAGCCTGCGGATCAGACGCCGGCCAAGTCCAGCCTCGATGTTCCGGCCGCGCCCTCCAGCAGCGCGCCGCAGCCCAAGCCGGTCTTTTAGGGTTCAATCCTTGCCGGCGCCTGGCGCCGGTATGCCGACTCAAGACGAGGCGCAGGCTCACCTGCGCCTCGTTTCGACTCAGGGCTCGCGGGTGACGCCGACCCGCTGGGCCAGGGAAGCGCCCATGAAGGCGTCCAGATCCCCGTTCAGCACCCCGTCGGTGTCCGACGTCTCCACGTCGGTCCGCAGGTCCTTGACCATCTGATAGGGCTGCAGGACGTAGGAGCGGATCTGGTGGCCCCAGCCGATATCGGTCTTCTGGTCTTCCAGGGCCTGCTGTTCGGCCTCACGCCGCTGCAGCTCACGCTCATAGAGCCTGGCCCGCAGCATCTTCCAGGCCTCTTCCCGGTTGGCGTGCTGAGACCGGCCCGCCTGGCAGGCGACCACGACGCCGGTGGGCACGTGGGTCAGGCGCACGGCGGAGTCGGTCTTGTTGATGTGCTGGCCGCCGGCGCCCGAGGCACGGTAGGTGTCGGTCCGCACATCAGCCGGATTGATCTCGATCTCGATCGTGTCGTCCACCACCGGGAACACCCAGACCGAGGCGAAGCTCGTATGCCGCTTGGCGTTGGCGTCGAAGGGCGAGATGCGCACCAGACGGTGGACCCCGGCCTCGGTCTTCAGCCAGCCATAGGCGTTGGCGCCCTTGACCTGCAGGGTGGCGGACTTGATGCCGGCCTGCTCGCCCGAGGTTTCCTCGATCAACTCGACGCTCATGCCGTGCTGCTGGGCCCACCGGCTGTACATGCGCAGCAGCATGCCGGCCCAGTCGTTGGACTCGGTGCCCCCGGCGCCGGAATTGATTTCCACATAGGCGTCGTTGCCGTCGGCCTCGCCCGACAGCAGGGCCTCCAGCTCGGCGCGGGCGGCGCGGTCCTTGATGGCCCGCATTTCGGCGCGGGCTTCTTCCAGGCTGTCCTCGTCGCCCTCTTCGTCCGCCATCTCGGCCAGGGCGACCGCGTCCTCAAGGCCGCGTTCGAGGCCGCGCACCGCATCGATCTGACCGGCCAGGCGCTGGCGTTCGCGCATCAGGGCCTGGGCCTGGGCGGCGTCATCCCACAGGGTCGGATCTTCGACCCGGGCGTTCAGTTCATCGAGGTGTCGAAGGGCAGGTTCCCAGTCAAAGACGCCTCCTGAGCAGTCCGATGGACTGCTCGATGTCGGCCGCCATGGCCTCGACATCTATACAAGCAACATCTGCAGAAGTTGATAGATGAAGGCGGCGCGTACTACGCTTTTGAAACACCGGAAGAACTCAATGAAGAACGAAAGCAAGCTCGTAAAGAAAAGCGAGCATATCGGTATAACCGAGCAGCGCTTGATTTGAGCCCCCAGACCGTGAAACAGTATCTTGAGGATGGGAAACCGCATGTTATCCGCTTTCGTGTTCCGGAAGGGGGATCAATCAAAGTAGACGATGCAGTTGTAGGTGTTGTAGAAGTGGAACGCTCAGAAGTTGATGACTTTGTGATTTGCAAGGCAGATGGATTTCCTACGTACCATTTTGCGGTTGTTGTTGATGACGAACTGATGAATGTAACACATGTCATTAGAGGGCAGGAACATCTCAACAACACATTCAAACATGTGTTGTTGCAAGAAGCGATGGGATTCGATCGTCCGGTATTTGCTCATCTATCATTAATCTTCAACCAAGATGGTTCAAAGATGTCCAAGCGCGATAAAGACAAAGCGCTCAGGGCAGTTGTCAATGAACGTGAGATTACTTCTCCACCGAATGCTTGCATCAGTTCAGAGTCATGGGAAACATGGCTATCCAACAAGGACAACCAACTTGAAATGGATGAAGCAAGCAGTTTGGCGGATGCTTTTGGAATTGAACTGCCAGAGATCAATATCGAAGATTTTCGCAAGGCTGGTTATCTACCAGAAGTGCTATTGAACTACTTGTGCCTGCTTGGTTGGTCTCCGGGAGGGGATATAGAACAATTCGATGCAGATTTCTTAGTTGAGCATTTTTCACTTGACCGTATTGTCAAGTCACCCGCGAAGTTCGACCGATTAAAATTGCTTGCTTTCAATCTTGACGCTCTGCAACGCATGTCTAGTGAAGAGTTTGAAACACGTTTACTGCAATGGTGCAATACCTATGCTCCAACATTTGCAAATCTTGGCGATAAATTTCAACGCTTTGCCAGATCGGAAGAGCGTCGTGTAGGGAAAGAGTGTAGATCTCGGTGGTCGCCGTATCATTAAAAAAAAAATATTCTAACAATAATGGTTTAACAATTTGTATAGTAAGGAAAGTGACAAGCATTCTATTATCTGTACATAGTTACGACACAACACAGTGTGGAGC
>CALEOQ010000549.1 GCA_937910255.1 uncultured Caulobacteraceae bacterium
GGTCTGGATTCGCTCATAGTTGCGCGCGTGTAATCTAGACTAGTCGAGGGAGTGATCCGCGTGGTTACACTGTAATGCAAGCAATAGTCCCGTGTGCATGGTGTTTTTTTTTAATGATACGGCGACCACCGAGATCTACACTCTTTCCCTACACGACGCTCTTCCGATCTGGTGAGATGATGGCGCACCGAGATAGAAATATGATAACTATCAGCAGCTTACCGGATACCTCCGCCCCCGGTTGCGTCGCAGGCCCGTGCGCCTGATAATGACGGGAGGCGGCCGAGGCCGGTCGTCTAATTTTGAATTCTCGGTATGTTCGGCGACCTGAAACATACCATGTTTACGAAATCTCTCGCGCCAGGGTGCGGCGGGACTGCAAGGAGGACGACATGGCCTGGGACTTTGAAACCGACCCCGAATTCCAGAAGAAGCTCGACTGGATCGAGGACTTCATGCGCGAGGAGGTCGAACCCCTCAGCCATCTGGGCATGGCCGCCCACGGTCCGCTGGGCCGCGAGAAGTTCATCAAGCCCCTGCAACAGAAGGTCCGGGACCAGGGCCTGTGGGCCTGTCACCTGGGCCCTGAGCTGGGCGGCCAGGGCTACGGCCAGCTGAAGCTCGGCCTGATGAACGAGAAGCTGGGGCGCAACTCCATCGCCCCCACCGTCTTCGGCTGCCAGGCGCCCGACACCGGCAACGCCGAGATCATCGCCCACTACGGCACCGAGGCCCAGAAGGAGCGCTGGCTCTGGCCGCTGCTGAACGGCGAGATCCGCTCGGCCTTCTCCATGTCCGAGCCGGCCGGCGGCTCCGACCCGCTGACCTTCACCACCCGCGCGGTGCAGGACGGCAAGGACTGGATCATCAATGGCGAGAAGTGGTTCTCCACCAACGCCCGCTATTCCAAGCTGCTGGTGGTCTATGCGATCACCGATCCGGACGCCAAGGACCCCTATCGGCGCACCTCCATCTTCCTGGTGCCCACCGACACCCCTGGGGTGGAGATCATCCGCAATGTGGCGGTCGGCGGCGGCGGCGAGATCGGCGGCGGCACCGAGGGCTATGTCCGTTACAACGACGTCCGCGTCGGACCCGAGGCCCTGCTGGGCGACCGGGGCGCGGCCTTTGTCATCGCTCAGGTCCGCCTGGGGGGCGGCCGGGTGCACCACGCCATGCGCACCGTCGGCGCCTGCCGCCACGCGCTCGACCTGATGTGCCAGCGGGCGGTGTCGCGCACCACCCGCGACGGGCGCCTGTCGGACCTGCAGATGGTGCAGGAGCAGATCGCCGACTCCTGGATCGCCGTCGAACAGTTCCGCCTGCTGGTCCTGCGCACCGCCTGGCTGATCGACAAACACAAGGACTACAACAAGGTCCGCAAGGACATCGCCGCCATCAAGGTGGCCATGCCCAAGGTCTATAACGACGTGGCCACCAAGGCCGCCCACCTGCACGGGGCGCTGGGCGTCTCCAACGAAATGCCCTTCATGCGGATGGTGACGAGCTCGCTGGTCATGGGCATCGCCGATGGCCCCACCGAGGTGCACAAGGTGACGCTCGCCAAGCAGATCCTGAAGGACTACCGGCCCGAGAACGACCTCTTCCCCAGCTACCACATCCCGCGCCTGCAGGAGGAGGCCAAGGAGAAGTACGCCAAGGAGCTGGCCGAGCTGAAGGAAGGCTACGCCAAGCTGAAGGCCGAACGGGAAAACGCCCCGGCCTGATCGGCGAGGAACAAACCACCATCCTCATCTTCGTCATGCTCGGCCCTGTGCCGAGCATCCCTCTCAGGGGCTAAGCGCAAGCGTCGAGAGGGATCCTGGGCGCAAGGCCCAGGATGACGGTTGAGGGGGCGGGATTGGGCCTTTTGGTTTTCCAGCCCGCTGCAGGCGCTTTCCAAGGGTGACACGAAGGGCTCAAAGGGGGCGCAAAGGACACGAAGGCAGGGCTGCTGCCCCTTTGTGCCCTTCGCGAATCTTCGTGTCCTTTGTGTCACCCCTTTTTAATTGGCGCTGCGCGCCGGAGCCCGCTTGCCTCGCAGCCAAGGCTCGGCTTTCTGGGCTTAAGGCCTCCGAGAAGGCCAAAACCCCCGAGGACACCAGGACCCCCCATGACCGAGACCGCCGCCAAACCCTGGCCCGTCATGACCATCGATGAGGCCCATGCGCAGCTGACGGCGCCAGGCCAGCGGTTCGAGCTGGATCAGGCTGTGATCGAGGGCGTGCCCACCAAGGTGTGGAAGAACGCCCCGCCCACCCTGCGCGACGTGCTGCTGAACGGCCGGGCGTTCGGTGAGCGCGAGTTCCTGGTCTATGAGGATGACCGCGCCAGCTTCGAGGCCTTCACCCGGGCCGTGATCACGCTCGCCCACCAGCTGCAGGCCGATGGGGTGGGGCCCGGCGACCGGGTGGCCCTGGTCATGCGCAACCTGCCCGAATGGCCGGTCGCCTTCTTCGCAGCCGCCATTGTGGGCGCCATCGTCACGCCGCTGAACGCCTGGTGGACCGGGCCTGAGCTGGAGTTCGGCCTGGCCGATTCCGCCGCCAAGGTGGCCCTGGTGGACGATGAGCGGCTGGAGCGCATCCTGGAGCATCTCGACGCCTGCCCGGAACTGGCCCGCATCTATGTGACCCGGGCCGAAGACCTGCCGGCCGACCGCCGCCTGGCTCGCCTGGAGGACGTCATCGGGCCGGTGAACAGCTGGAAGGACCTGGCCGACCGGCCCCTGCCCGATGTGGCGCTCGCGCCCGACGATGTGGCGACGATCTTCTACACCTCCGGCACGACGGGTAAGCCCAAGGGCGCCCTGGGCGCCCACCGCAACCTGACGGCCAACATCATGGCCAGCGCCTGCGCCGGGGCCCGCGGCTTCCTGCGTCGGGGCGAGCCGATCCCCGAGCAGGACCCGCACAAGCTGCCCCAGCGGGTCTATCTGCTGGTGGTGCCGCTGTTCCACGTCACCGGCTGCAACGCGACCCTGTCGCCAGCGATCAATTCGGGCGCCAAGCTCGTCCTGATGCGCAAGTGGGAGCCGGTGGAGGCCATGGGCCTGATCGCGCGCGAGCGGGTGACCAACACCGGCGGCGTGCCCACCATCGCCTGGCAGCTGATCGAGCATCCGGCCCGCAAGGACTTCGACCTGTCATCCCTGACCACGGTGGCCTATGGCGGCGCGCCGTCTGCGCCGGACCTGGTGCGCAAGATCGTCGAGACCTTCCCGGGTTCGGCGCCCTCCAACGGCTGGGGCATGACCGAGACCTCGGCCACCTGCACCACCAATATCGGCCGTGACTACGAACACCGCCCCGACAGCTGCGGCGTGGCCCCGCCGCCCTGCGAGCTGAAGATCGTCGATCCCGCCGACGGCGTCACCGAACTGCCGGTGGGCAAGGTGGGCGAGCTGTGGGCCAAGGGCCCCAACATCGTCAAAGGCTATTGGAACCGGCCCGAGGCCACGGCCGAGACCTTCGTGGACGGCTGGGTGCGCACCGGCGACCTCGCCTTCCTGGATGAGGAGGGCTTCTGCTTCATCGTCGACCGGGCCAAGGACATGCTGATCCGCGGCGGCGAGAACATCTACTGCGTCGAGGTGGAGAACGTCCTCTATGACCATCCCGACGTGATGGACGCCGCCCTGATCGGCCTGCCCCACCGCACGCTGGGCGAAGAGCCGGCCGCCGTGGTCCATCTGAAGCCCGGCGGCGCGGCCACCGAGGATGAGCTGCGCGCCTTCGTCCGCGAACGGCTGGCCAGCTTCAAGGTCCCGGTGAAGGTGGCCTTCTGGCCCGAGACCCTGCCGCGTAACGCCAATGGCAAGATCCTCAAGGCGGAGCTGAAGTCCGCCTTCGAGGATGCCGCCGTCTAGCTCAGGCCGCCGGCGCGTCCACGGGTTTGCCGTAGACCAGCTCGGCGCCCTTCATGGAGCGGGTTTCCGGGGTCGGCAGGCCGCTGGCCTTGATCTGGGCCTTCAGCTCTTCCTTGCGGGCGGCCATCTTTTCGCCGAGCGCGTCGAGGTCCACATCGGTACGGCGGCATTGGGCGAACATGCCCTCTGACGGACGTTCCTCTTCCTTGACGTGGTGCTCGATCTCTTCCGACAGCACCGAGACCTTGGCGTCATAGAAGGGGTCGTCCGGCGTGCCGGCCATCAGCTCGGCGATGAGCACCTTGGCGCCGTCATGCTCCACATAGCCTTCATCGAGCATGTCGCCTTCGATCTTGCCGCGGAAGGTCGGATAGAAGATCTCTTCCTCGATCAGGGTGTGGATGGTCAGCTCGGTGCAGATCTTCTCCACCAGCTTGGCCTTGCGATCCTTGGAGGTCGCCTTTTCGAATTGCTCGAACAGATCCTCCACCTCGCGGTGGTCCTGTTTCAGAAGCTTGATCGCATCGATCTTGTCGGTCGTGGCCATGGGTGTCTCCCGCTGTCTGGCGCTTGCAGGCCTAACGCCGGCCAGGGGGATAGGATGCTCCGTCGGAAAGCCGACCCAAGCTCCAGAATTGCCAAGCGACCCCCTTTTCCGCCAAGCTGAAGGGAGATTGCGCCGGCGCGGAATTTCACGCTGGCCGACGACCCCTGCTTCTCATCGCCGGACCTGCCGGCGCCCATTTCAGACCGACCCATTTTTGAGATCCATCCCATGACCGAGATCCTTGTCCCGCGGCAGTTCCGCGGCCCCCCCGTCACCGCCAATGGCGGCTATATCTGCGGCGTCCTGGCCAAGGCCGTGGGCGGCAAGGGCAGCGCCATGCTGCGCGCCGGCGTGCCCCTGGACACCCCGGTCAAGCTGGTGACCGGCGAGGGCGGGACGGTTTCGGCCCTGAACGCCGAGGGCCAGGTCCTGGGGCTGGCCAAGGTCGCCACCGATGACCAGATCCCGCCGCCGCCCCCGTCGCCGGGGATCGAAGCTGCGCGCGCCGCCGCGGCGGCCTCGCCCTTCGCTACCCGGTCCCTGCACCGGGGCTGTTTCTCCTGCTGCATCGAGCGTGAGCAGGGGGAAGGCCTGGGCGTGCATGTGGGCCAGCTGCCGGACGCCGAGCCCGGGGTCTGCGCCGGCCTGTGGGTTCCCCACGCCAACTTCGCCGGACCCGACGGGACCATGCCCGACGAGATCACCTGGGGCGCCCTGGACTGTTCGGGCTCCATGGCCTGGTGGATCAAGACGGGATCGCCGGTGGGCCTGCTGGGCACCATGGCGGGCGAAGTGCTGAAGGCGCCCAAGGCCGGGGAGACCTATGTGGTCGTCGCCTGGGCGCGGGAGTCCGAAGGCCGCAAGTTCTTCGCTGGTGTGGCCCTCTATGACGCGGCGGGCGAGGTGGTGGCCAGGAGCGGCCAGATCTGGATCGGCCGTCCGGCTGGCGCGCCGGCGCCTGCGCCGCTAGAGCCTGATGCAATCAGGCTCTAAACTCTAAGTCTTGAGCGCGTTTCATCCGATAACCGGTTCCCACTTATCGGAACGCGCTCTGGCCTCGGCCGCCAGCGCCTGAGGGCTGGTCTTCCAGGCCTTTCCCGGTTGGCGGCCTTCACGCTATCGGGAAAGGTCCCGGCCGGGCATTTCCTTTCCCGCGGAACGGGCCTATACGGAATATTGACAACCGCCCGGCCGAAAGGCCGGGCGCCGTCGTTTCTGGAGTACGGCCATGACCGACATCTTGATGCCCAAGGCGACCGCCGTCTGGCTGGTCGACAACACCTCGCTGACCTTCGACCAGATCGCCGATTTCTGCGGCCTGCACCCCCTGGAGGTGCGCGGCATCGCCGACGGCGAGGTGGCGCGCGACATCCGCGGCGCCGACCCGATCGCCAATGGCCAGCTGTCCCGTGAAGAGCTGGACGCCGCCCAGAAGAGCTCGACCTATCGCATGAAGGCCCAGAAGAGCCGCCATGCCGAGCTGCTCAAGCCGACCAAGAAGGCGCCGCGCTACACACCGGTATCCCGTCGCCAGGACCGCCCGGACGCCATCGCCTGGTTCCTGCGCAACCACCCCGAAGTGCCGGATTCGCAGATCGCCCGCCTGCTGGGCACCACCAAGGCGACCATCGACCAGATCCGCAACCGCACCCACTGGAACTCGGCCAATATCAAGCCGGTCGACCCGGTGACGCTGGGCCTCTCCACCCAGATGGAGCTGGACGCCGTGGTGCGGAAGGCCGCCGACAAGAAGGCCAAGGACGACGCCAAGGCCGGGATCACCGATCCCGACGGTCCGTCCCTGCGCCCGGCCTCGGAAACCGGCGCGGTGGCCGAGGACGCTGACGCGCCGGCCGAGCAGGACTGATTTCGCGCCCGGCTTCGGCGGTCGAAACGCAAGAGGCCCGCGCATCGCGCGGGCCTCTTTTCGTTCCGGAGGTCAGTGAGCCTGGCGCTGCAGGGTCTCCATCTCTTCCTTGAGCTTCAGCTTTCGTCGCTTGAGTTCCTGGAGCCTGAGGTCGTCTCCCGCGGGGCTTCGCACTTCGTCCTGGATCGCCTTGTCCAGATTCTGATGGCGAGATCCAAGTTCACGGATGCGGGCTTCAACGGCCATAGGTACGCCTCCTTCAAGGGTTTTTCGACACGACAACTGAACACCCCTTCGCGGGGGTGTCAGATCAAATATGATTGCGCAGGGTTTAGTTCGGATTAGGGCCGGTTTTTTCGGCGTGTGGGTGAGGCGGTATGTCGCAAATCGAGCCATCGGGTCCTGAGCGCGCCGAGCGGGGGCCCAGGCTGGTGATCGGTGTCGCCGGCGCCAGCGGCGTCGCCTATGGCCTGCGGGCGCTGGCCGCCTGCCGCGACTTGGACGTCGAGAGCCATCTGGTGATGAGCCGGGCCGCGGCGCTCACCCTGGCCCAGGAAACCGAGCTCTCGGTGGCCGATGTGCAGGCCATGGCCGATGTGGCCTATCGCGCTGGCGATGTGGGGGCGGCCATCGCCTCGGGCTCCTTCCCGACGCTGGGCATGCTGATCGCCCCCTGTTCGGTGCGCACCATGAGCGAGGTCGCCACCGGCGTGACCTCGTCCCTGATGACCCGGGCCGCCGACGTGACCCTGAAGGAGCGCCGCCCCCTGGTGCTGATGGTCCGCGAGACGCCCCTGCACCTGGGTCACCTGCGCACCATGGTGAAGCTGGCCGAGATGGGCGCCGTGATCGCCCCGCCCCTGCCAGCCTTCTACGCCAAGCCCATCAGCCTGGAGGAGATGGTCGATCAGTCGGTGGGCCGGGCGCTGGACCTGTTTGGCCTGTCCTGGGCCAGGGTGAAGCGCTGGGGGCAGGACATGGCCATGCCGCCAGTTCAGGACTGAAGGCCCCATGAGCCTGTGGAATTGGGCGGTGGACACCTATGGGCGGCCCGGCGTCGCCGAGGCGGCCCTGGCGCTGCAGAACGACCACGGCCAGAACGTGCCCCTGCTGCTGTGGGCGGCCTTTGTCCGCACAACTGAGCCCGAGGCCCTGAGCGGCGCCGCCGCCCTGGCGCGGACCTGGGAGACCACCGCCATTCTTCCCCTGCGCGGGGTTCGCCGGGCCCTGAAGGCGCCGCTGCCCCCGACGCCGGAGGCGACAAGAGAGGCCCTGCGGGCGCAGGTGAAGGCGGCTGAACTGGCGGCCGAGCGCGGCCTGCTGGAGGCGCTGGAGACGATCCATCCGGGCCGTGCGCCCCTCGTCCCCTTGAGGGAGGCGCTGGCGGCGGCGGGCCACGCCTGGGACCCCCGCCTCGAGTCGGGCGATCTGGCGGCCCTGGTCCGAGCCCTGGTCTGAAGACAGGGCGAGACGACGGGGCAAGAAGAGGCGGCGGGGCATAAGGCCGCCTTTACCCCTGATGCGCAAAATCCGATGATGGCCAAGACGCTGGCGACGGCGTGCAAGGGGGCGAGTGTCGCATGAACGATCTGGGACCTGATCCCGAGACGCAGCTGCGGGACCGGCTGGCCGCGGCCCGGCAGGAACATGCCGACCTGGATGTCGCCGTCCAGGCGATCAGCGCCATGCCGACGCCGAGCCTGGGGGTTCTGGGCCGCTTCAAACGTCGCAAGCTCGCCCTGAAGGACGAGATCGCCGCCCTGGAAGACCAGCTGACCCCCGACATCATCGCCTGAGGCGCGGATGCGGGGTCAGTCGATGACCTTGAACCGCCCCTTGTAGAACAGCCGCAGAACCTGCTCCAGCTCGTGGCCGCGGCGCAGGATCATGCCGCCCTGGCCGATGACCGCCCAGGCGCCCTGGCGCCTGGCCAGGGCCGGGCGCTTTTCAATGCGATAGAGCGGCGCTTCGGAGGCCCGGCGAAACACCGAGAAGGCGCAGGCCTCGGGGCCGGGCTCGATGGAATAGTCCCGCCACTCGCCCGCGGCCACCATTCGCCCATAGAGGGCGAGCAGCCGCTGGAATTCCTGGCGCTGGAAAAAGATCGGCGCGCCCTTGCGGCCGGTCTGGGCGGGATCGTTGGCGGACGGATCGATGGCCATTGTCGGTGAGCGTGACTCAATCCTGCGCTGAAATCGAGAGGCCATGTGGCCCCTTGGCCCATTCCCGCGCGCCGTGAAAAGACCTTATTTCGGTCCTGCGCCCGCCTGTTTGGGCTTCAATATTGAGAGCGTCGGTTGATCGGGACTTCGCGGTTCCGGATCCTGAACAGCCCCCCCAGCCCCCCTGGGATCTCGGGCCTCGGTCAGCCGGCGTCATATTCTCTTCCCCTGAGAAGACCCGCGCGGAGTCAGCCCCACTCCTTCGCGCGGGTCTTTTTCGTTGTGGGCCAGCCTGCGCAGCCAGACCTCAGGGCTGGGCGAGCTGGGTCTGCCGGGGCATGGCGGCGAGGATCTTGCCGCCCTTGGGGGCCTGGACGAGCAACAGGGTGGCCAGTCCCTCTTCCTCAGCGGCCGGCACCGCATAGGCGGTGGGACGACCGCGCCAAACCCCCAGCCGCGCGATCTGGCGGACCACATTGCGCTGGGTCAGGGTCTGGCCGCGGTTCTCACCTTTACGGACCACCACCTCCCGCGGCTTGGGATCATAGCGCACCAGCCACACCTCGGCGCCGCCGCGGGGGGCCGGACCAGATCCCACATCCACCCGGCGCGGGCCGATGAACTGGATGTCGGGCGCCGGCAGGCGCGTCTCAGCCGCCTGGTCCAGAAGGGCCTCGACCTTGTCAGCCTCCACGGCCGAAGCCTCCAGGGCGCCGTTGATCACCAGCTGCGGCGTATAGGGCTCGCGCAGGGACAGCGGCGTCAGATAGGAGCGCTGGCGCTCGGCGAACTCCGGCAGGGCGAAGGTGTCCTCCCAGCCCAGATAGTCCCAGTAGTCGACGGCGAAGGTCAGGGCGACGACCCCGGGCCGATCGGCCAGGTCGTTGACGAAGGTGTTGGCCTCGGCGCAGGCCGCACAGCCCTGGGCGGTATAGAACTCCACCACCACGGGCGGCTTGGCCGCAGCGGCGACGGTCGGGACCGCCAGGAGACACAGGCTTGCGAGCAGGGCTCTGATCATGGTTCGGCAATTAAGCCGACTTGTCGCCTCGGCGCGTTTCAACAAGGTGTGAGCAGAAGTCGACATAGGGTTCGACGTCTCAAAAAAGCAGTCCCTCATAAAACGGAAAAAGGGGGCCGCGGCGACCGCGACCCCCTCCTCTTATCCCCGCGTGTCGCGGCGATCAGGCGTCTTGCGAGGCCAGATTGCGCAGCACGTAGTTCAGGACGCCGCCGTTCTTGAAGTACTCAAGCTCGGTGGGGGTGTCGATCCGGCAGCGGACCGGGAAGCGGGCCACGCGGCCGTCGCCGGCGCGGTAGAGTTCGACGGTCAGCTGCTTGCGGGGCGAGAGGTCCTGCAAACCACGGATCGAGACGATCTCCTCGCCGGTGAGGGCGAGCTTCTGCCAGCCTTCCTGGGTGAACTGCAGGGGCAGAACGCCCATGCCCACCAGGTTGGACCGGTGAATCCGCTCGAAGCTCTCGGCGATCACCGCACGCACGCCCAGGAGCTTGGTGCCCTTGGCCGCCCAGTCGCGGGAGGAGCCGGTGCCGTATTCCTTGCCGGCGAAGACCACCAGCGGGCGGCCCTCGGCCTGATAGCGCATGGCCGCGTCATAGATCGACATCACTTCGCCGGTGGGGAAGTGCTTGGTCACGCCGCCTTCGATCTCCGGGGTCAGCTTGTTGCGGATCCGGATGTTGGCGAAGGTGCCGCGCATCATGACCTCATGGTTCCCGCGGCGGGCGCCGTAGGAGTTGAAGTCGGTCTGCGGCACCTGGCGTTCACGCAGGTATTCGCCAGCCGGCGAGGTCAGCTTGATGGAGCCGGCCGGGCTGATGTGGTCGGTGGTGATCGAGTCGCCGAACACGCCAAGGACACGGGCCTCGATGATGTCGGTGATCGCCTCGGGCTCCATGCTCATGCCCTCGAAATAGGGCGGGTTCTGAACATAGGTGGAGCTGATGTCCCAGGCGTAGGTCTGGCCGCCGGCCACCTTGATGCCCTGCCAGGCCTTGTCGCCCTTGAAGACGTCGGCGTAGCGGGTGGCGAACATCTTGTCGGTGACGTGCTTGCGCTGCAGCGTGGCGATCTCTTCGTTGGTCGGCCAGATGTCCTTCAGATAGACCGGCTGACCGTCCTTGCCCTCACCGAGCGGCTCGGTGGTCAGGTCGATCTGCATCGAGCCGGCGAGCGCATAGGCGACCACCAGGGGCGGCGAGGCCAGGTAGTTGGCCCGCACGTCGGGGTTCACCCGACCTTCGAAGTTGCGGTTGCCCGACAGGACCGAGCAGGCCACCAGGTCGCCCTGCTGGACGGCTTCGGAAATCGCTTCCGGCAGCGGGCCGGAATTGCCGATGCAGGTGGTGCAGCCATAGCCCACCAGGTTGAAGCCCAGCGCGTCCAGCGACTTGGTCAGGCCCGCGCTCTTCAGATAGTCGGTGACCACCTGCGAGCCGGGCGCCAGGGAGGTCTTCACCCACGGCTTGACCTTCAGGCCCTTTTCGATGGCCTTCTTGGCCACCAGGCCGGCGGCGATCAGCACGCTGGGGTTGGAGGTGTTGGTGCAGGAGGTGATGGCGGCGATGACCACGTCGCCATGGCCCACATCGAACTTCTCACCGGCCACCGGCACCCGCTGGGCGATGGAGTCGGCCTTGCCGAAGTCCTTGGCGAGCGCATCCTTGAACTCGGTGGCCGCGGTGGTCAGCAGAACCCGGTCCTGGGGCCGCTTGGGGCCGGCCAGGGACGGCACGACGCTGGAGAGGTCGAGTTCGAGGGTGTCGGTGAACACCGGATCGGGCTCGTCGCCCTCGCGCCACATGCCCTGAACCTTGGCGTAGGCTTCCACCAGGGCGACGCGGTCGGCGTCGCGGCCGGTGGCGGCCAGATAGTCGATGGTCGCCCGGGTGATCGGGAAGAAGCCGCAGGTGGCGCCGTATTCCGGGGCCATGTTGGCGATGGTCGCCTGGTCTTCCAGGGTCATCTTGGCCAGGCCGGGGCCGAAGAATTCGACGAACTTGCCGACCACGCCCTTCTTGCGGAGCATCTGGGTGACGGTCAGCACCAGGTCGGTGGCGGTCGCGCCTTCCGGCATGGCGCCGGTGAGCTTGAAGCCGATGACCTCGGGGATCAGCATCGGGATCGGCTGGCCGAGCATGGCGGCCTCGGCCTCGATGCCGCCCACGCCCCAGCCCAGAACCGACAGGCCGTTGATCATGGTGGTGTGGGAATCGGTGCCGACCACGGTGTCGGGATAGGCCAGCGTCGCGCCGTCCACATCGTTGGTCCAGACGGTCTGGGCCAGATATTCCAGGTTCACCTGGTGGCAGATGCCGGTGCCGGGGGGCACCACGCGGAAGTTGTTGAAGGCCGAGGAGCCCCAACGCAGGAAGCGGTAGCGCTCGATATTGCGCTCATATTCCCGCTCGACGTTTTCGCCGAAGGCCTTGGCGTTGCCGAAATAGTCGACCATCACCGAGTGGTCGATGACCAGGTCGACCGGGTTCAGCGGGTTGATCTTTTCGGGATTGGCGCCGAGCTTGGTCATGGCGTCGCGCATGGCGGCCAGATCGACCACGGCGGGCACGCCGGTGAAGTCCTGCATCAGGACCCGGGCCGGGCGGAAGCTGATCTCGTGCTCCTTGGCACCCTTGTTGTCGAGCCAGGCGGCGACGGCCTTCAGGTCGTCCTCGCCCACCGACATCCCGTCCTCGTTGCGCAGCAGGTTCTCCAGCAGAACCTTCATCGAAACGGGCAGGTTGGAAATTCCGTTCAGGCCGGCGTCTTCCGCAGCGGCCAGGCTGTAGTAGACGTAAGTCTTGTCGCCCACCGTCAATTCGCGGCGGGTCTTCAGGGTGTCGATCGACGCCATCCTAAAGGATCCTCTCTCTGTTCACGGCCGTTCATCAACCGCCCCCGGGATCGCGCGCTCAAAGGGAAGGACACACAGCGTCCGACCCCGCGCCGCGTACGCCCCCTCGGGTGGCGACGGCCGCGGCTGTCATAGACCCGGCCGCGAGACTCGTCCATGCGAGGCGTGAGGACATTTTGCGTCCTCTTCTAGTGTTGGCAGGCTCGCCCACGTGATCCCAGAGGTTTCGATCCAGTCCCTGGCCCTGTCGAGGGGTGGTCGCCAGTTGTTTTCGCGACTTATTCTCAACTTGGCGCCGGGAGAGGCCGTGGCCCTGGTGGGCCGCAACGGGGCGGGAAAGACCAGTCTTTTGCGGGCCATAGCCGGGCTGATCGCCCCGGACGAGGGCGCGATCGCCTTTGGCGACACTGATCCTGCCGAGGCCCGGGAACACATTCATCTGCTCGGTCACCTGGATGGACTGAAGTCGTCCCGCACCGCCCGGGACGAACTCAGCTTCTGGACCCGCTTCGCCGGCGGGGCGCCGGACGCGGTCGAGGCCGCCGCCGCCCGGCTGGAGCCGACGCCTCCGCTGGCCCTGGGGGTACGGAGGTCGGACGAGCACCCGCCTGA
>CALEOQ010000550.1 GCA_937910255.1 uncultured Caulobacteraceae bacterium
GGATGAGGCGTGGCGGGAAGCGGTGCAATCGGGCCGTGCGGGTTGTGTTGTAGTTTTTTTTTTTTTTTTTCAACCAGAAGACGGCATACGAGATTACGACGTGACTGGAGTTCAGACGTGTGCTCTTCCGATCTGGTGACCTTGGCGCCCATGCGGGCCAGCCACAGGCCGGTCCAGGCGCCCTTGAAGCCGGTGTGGCCGGTCAGCAGGACGCGCTTGCCGGCCCAGAAGCCTGGCTCGGGCCGGCTCATGCCCACTTGCGCCAAGGCGCCTGCCCCGACGCCCACAGGCTCTCCAACTGGTTCTTGTCGCGCAGGGTGTCCATGGCCGCCCAGAAGCCGTCATGGCGATAGGCGATCAGCTCGCCGTCGGCGGCCAGGCCCTCCAGGGGGCCGAGCTCCCAGACGGTGGCGTCATTCTCCACCCGGTCGATCACCGACGGATCAAGGACGAAGAAGCCGCCATTGATCAGGCCGTTGTCGCCGGGGGGCTTCTCCACGAACCGGTCGACCCGGTCGCCGGTCATTTCCAGGGCGCCATAGCGGCCGGGCGGCGCCACGGCGGTCACCGTCGCAGGCTTTCCATGGTCGACATGGAACTTGGCCAGGGCGGCCAGATCCACGTCGGCCACGCCATCGCCATAGGTGAAGAAGAAGGGCTGGCCGGGGTCGAGGAATTCCCGCACCCGCTTCAGCCGGCCGCCGGTCATGGTGTCGGCGCCGGTGTCCACCAGGGTGACCTTCCAAGGTTCATGCTTGGTGGCGTGGTAGTCGATGGCGCGGTTGGCCAGGTCGACGGTGAAGTCGGCGTTGTGCAGGACGTAGTTGGCGAAATACTCCTTCACCACGTAGCCCTTGTAGCCCAGGCACACGACGAACTCGTTGAAGCCGTGGTGCGAGAACATCTTCATGATGTGCCAGAGGATCGGCCGGCCGCCGACCTCGATCATCGGCTTGGGCCGCAGGTGGCTTTCCTCGGAAATCCGGGTGCCCAGGCCGCCGGCCAGGATGACGACTTTCATCGCAGTTCCTCCCCCCTGCCTGCGGCTCAGGCGATCCGCTTGACGAAGGCGTCGGGCCAGTAGGTCACCCGCGAGTTCACCACCCCTTCATTGAAGGGGAAGGTCGGCTCTTCGATGATGAAGCGCTTATCCTCGGCGACGAAGTCGTGAACCGCCTGACGGGGATTGTTCCAGGTCCAGTCCTCGGCTGTACGGGGGCCGCCCGCCACCTGCTCCATGATCCCGTCGGTGGCGACGATGTAGGAGCCCACCGGCACCATGTCGGCATAGGCGCGCAGTTCGTCGAGCACATGGCCCTTGGTGTGGTTGGAGTCGAGCACCACCAGCACGGTCTCGCCGGGCTTGATCTGCGCCTTCACCTGCTCGACCACGTCGGGCGCCGTGGACGAGCCCTCGATCAGCTCGATCCGCTTCTTCATCGGATGGGCCTCGATGGCCGTGCGGTTGTGCGGCCGGATCTCGATGTCGATGCCGATCACCCGCCCCTTGTTCATGGCCTCGAACAGGGAGGCGTAGAAGACCAGCGACCCGCCATGGGCCACGCCGGTCTCCACCAACACGTCGGGCTTCAGATCCCAGATCACTTCCTGCAGGCGGACCATGTCCTCCGGCAGCTGAATGATCGGCCGGCCCATCCAGGCGAAGGAATAGACGTACTTGGAATCCCAGGTCGCCCGGACCCAGGCCTTGGACGCCGCGGCGAAGCCTTCGGCGGTGGAGAGGCTGTGGCGCGTTTCGTTGTCGCCGTCGCGGACGACGACTTCGCCGCGCTCTTCGTCGATGATGGTGATCAAGACCCCGACCTTGTATGCCGTTTGCCGCGGGCCGATTTTGGCTCTGGCCCGCCATGTCGATCCCTCATATCGCGTGTCGGCGCCGCGATGAAGCCGTATCCCGCAATGGGGGCGCCGGCGGCTCGCAGGACCAGGAGCTGAGGGAGGGGAGCAGGGTTTGAAGCCACAGATCGACTTCATCATCGCCGGCGCCCAGAAGGCCGGCACCACGGCCCTGTTCGACTATCTGGGCGACCACCCGCAGATCGGCCTGTCGGACGTCAAGGAGGTCCACTTCTTCGACGATGAGGGCCAGGACTGGCGCGCCCCGGACTACGGCGCCTATCACGCCCATTTCAACCTGGCCGACCGCAGCCGGGTGTGGGGCGAGGCCACGCCTATCTATCTCTACTGGAAGGACAGCCTGGCGCGGATCAGGGCCTATAACCCGGGCATCCGGCTGATCGTGCTGCTGCGCGATCCCGTAGCGCGGGCCTATTCCCACTGGAAGATGGAGTTCGCCCGCGGGGCGGAGACCCATCCCTTCGACTGGTGCGTGCGCGCCGGCCGCCAGCGGCTGTTTGCCGCCGAGCCCTGGGGATTCCACCGGGAGTTCAGCTATGTGGAGCGGGGCTATTACGGCGCGCAGATCGAGCACCTGCTGAGCCTGCTTCCCGCCGACCAGCTGCTGGTTCTGCGGGCCGAGGACCTGGAGGCGAAGCCGGGGCCGGTTCTGGAGACGGTCAGCGCGTTCCTCGGGGTGGACGCCCCGCCGCCGGCCCGGCCGCGGCGGGTGCATGTGGGCCAGGACATCGCCTATCCCTCGCGCCTGACCCAGGCGGATGAGGCGCTGCTGCGGCGCCTCTACGCCGCCGACATGGCGCGCCTGAAGGCCCTGACCGGACTTTCCTACGCCTCTGAGTGAGCGGCCGTCCGTATCACCACAGCCCATCGGGGCGCGATCGATGAATAGCTCAACTGGAAGCTGGGCGCAGCGGGCGCCACACTTCGGTCGAAGCTTTGCGGCAGGACGTTCAGATGCGCCTCTATCACCTTCTCAGAAACTGTTCGGTCGTTGTTGCTGCGCTCGGCGTCATGAGCTGCAGCGAAGCCCCGTCTGAAAGCCCACGTCCCGCGGATGCCATTGGCCCCGAGCTGGTCCTGCCCGTGGACTGCGTGCTCGGTGAGACCTGCGAAATCCAGAACTATGTGGACCGCGATCCCGGCCCCGGGGCCAGGGACTATGCCTGCGCGGCCCGCACCTATCAGGACCACAAGGGCGTCGATATCCGCGTGCCCGACATGGCCGCTCAACGGGCCGGCGTCGCGGTTCTGGCCGCAGCCCCAGGTCGGGTGGCGCGCCTGCGGGATGGGGTGGCCGACGTCTCGGTGCGGACAACCGGCGTCTCGGCCGTCGATGGCGTGGAGTGCGGCAACGGCGTCGTCATCGACCACGGCGACGGCTGGGAGAGCCAGTATTGTCACCTGGCCCAGGGCAGCTTGATCGTGGCGCAGGACGCGGAGGTCCGCGCCGGCCAGCCCATCGCCCGCATCGGCCTGTCGGGTCAGACGGAGTATCCCCACCTCCACTTCACCCTGCGCAAGGACGGCCAGGTGGTCGACCCCTTCACGCCGGCAGGCGGCGACGGCTGCGAGGCGGAAGGGTCGATGTGGGTCCCCGAGGTCGCCGAGGCCATGGCCTATAAGGCCGGCGCCGTGCTCAACACCGGCTTCTCGTCGGGAGCGGTTTCAATGGAGTCGATCGAGGACGCCGCTCTCCCCGCCGCCAGCGCCCACGCGCCGGCGCTGGTCGCCTATGTGCGCGCCATCGGGCTGGAGGCCGGCGATGTCCAGCACTTGAAGGTCACCGGACCTGATGGCGCGACCGTGGCGGAGACCACCATCGATCCGCTGGACGCGCCCAAGGCTCAATACATGCTCTATGCCGGCCGTCGGACGCCGCCTGAGGGCTGGGCGGCCGGGGTCTATGGCGCTGAATATTGGGTGGAGCGGAACGGAAAGCGCGTTCTGGAGCAGCGCTTCGAGACCGACCTCTGACTCGGCGGACGCTGGGCCTCAAATTTTGGCTAAACCTGTCGCCCAGGCGACAGAGTCTCTTTCGCAGTGCGGCGGACTAAGCTACAGTTTGATGTCAGCCTTGCTCTCCAGGGCTGTGTCGCATCGGCCGGGCCATAGCATCCATGCCAGCTATGGCCCGGCCTCTTGCCCACCTGCTGACTTTCCCCACTTCACCGCTCTAGGGCTCTGCGTCTCAGCGCAGGGCGTCAGCTGCGCCGCCGGCTTCCGTAGCGTCGCCGTCCAGGGGCGACAGCGCCGCGGGCTGAGCCAGCCTAAGAATGTCGAACTTCATCAACCAAAGCAGCGAGCGCTCCACATAGGGCCGCCGAGGGGGCAGGATCGTCGCCAGGATGTCGGCGACGCGCGCGCCTTGCGGCGCGCCAGCCAAGGCCAGGGCGAAGACGGCCTGACGTTCGTCTTCGGTGGCCACGGCCCAGGGTGGGGCGGCCGCGAGGCTGCGCGACAGGATCTTTTGCGCGGCAGGCCAGTCGGACACAGCCCCGGGGCGGAGCCGATCATCGGGCCCCAGGGCGCGGGTGGGATAGGTGGCGAACAGGGTGAACGGGTCGGTGCGCCGGGGATTGACCCGCCGCCGGGCGAGATCCGGGGGCTCAGGGCTGGCGGCGGCGCGCCGTTCGGCCAGGTCTCCCCAAAAGGCCTGGTAGCGTGGAATGACATGGCGCCAATCCAGCTCATCGGTGATGCGCTGGCGACCGGCTGCGCCCATGCTGGCCCGCAGGTCCGGATTGTCGATCAGGGCGACCAAGGCCTGGGTGGCGGCGGGGACATCCATGGCCGCCATCTGGGCCGCAGCGCCCACATAGGTGTCGTAGCTCACCCAGCCATTGTCGTGATTAAAGGCCAGGTCCTCGCCCAGGCTTGGGCGCGGGGCGTAGGTGGGAATGCGGAAGCCATCGACCCCGTGGCGGACGGTATCCCGATAACCATCCCAGTCTGTGACCACGCAGGGCAGGCCCGCGGCCATGGCCTCGGCCGGGGTGAGGCCGAAGGTCTCCTGGATGTTGTCCGAGAAGGAGATGAACAGATCGGCCGCCGACCAGATGGAGAATCGCGTGCCGGCGTCGCGGCCATCCACCGGGCGATATTCGATACTGGGACAGAAGGCCCGGGTGGCCGAATGGAAGGCCTCCCAGGCCTCGGGCGTCCGGGCCCAGCCGGAGACGATCCAGTAGACGGGCTTGCCTGTCTGCTGGGCGGCCTGTTCCAGGGCCATGGCCATCAGGGCAGGGTTCATCTTGGTCTGAGCGCTCAGTCGGCCGACATAGAGGGCGACCACGGCGTCGGTCGGGATGTCGAGACGCGCGCGCCATGCGGCCCGGGCCGCGGCGTCGAAGGCGAAGTCGGCCCCATTGACCCCCAGGGGGATGGTGGCGAGCTGGGGCTTCGGCAGGCGGGTGGCGCCCAGGCGGCCCCGCAGATCGTCAGCGATCAGCGCCAGCTGAGCGTCGACACTGGCGCGGACAGCCGCTGACGTGCAGATCAGGCCGTCCCAACTTTCGGTGGGACAGGTCAGCAGCTCTTCCAGGGCGGCGATCGCCGGGTGCGTCGCCGTGGTGTGAGTCAGGCCGCAGAGGCTGTAGTGCGCCGGGCCATAGCGGCGGCGCCACCAGGATTCCTGTCCGATCGTCGGGCTGGGGATAAAGACGCAGCCGGGGTCCGAAAGGGCTTGGCGGTTGTTTGGCGCGATCCAACGCGCCTGGTGGCGCAATGGCCCTGCGGCTGAAAGGAGAGCATCGAACGCTTCGTGCGGCTGAATGGCGCCTTTCCAGAAGTGGAAGCCATCAACATCGGCATGCTGAAGGAAACCCTTCAGGAAGCTTTCGCCCGCGGAGTGGCGGCCCATTAGCTGCGCCCTGTCGGTCCGGTAGCCGTCGGGATGAATGTAGATGGCCGCGTTACTCATACCGAAATGGCTTAGCGGCTCCGGCGCGGGGCGCAAGGCCAGCCATGGGACGCGGTCACCACACAACGGCTCGCACGCCTTGGGCGACGCCCATAGAAAAGGGGGCCGCCCCGAAGGGCGGCCCCCAAAGTCTAGTATCGAAGTTCTCAGGCTTAGGCGACGAAGTCGCCGAACGCCACGCCGGTGAGACCGCCGACGGTGTCCAGTTCGACAGTGCCATTGACCGTGTTGGTGCCGCCGATGTCGGCGAACACGTACACGTCCGTGGCGCCAACCTGGACCGCAACGATGTCCCGCTGGCCGCCGGTGATCAGCGAGGTCGCAACTTCGAGCGCCTGAGCGTAGGTGAAGGTCGCGTCGCCAACTTCAGTGTAGTTGGTCGCCGAACCGGTCACGCCGAAGCTGATCTTATCGACCGTGGTCACGAAGTCGTCGATACGATCGATCGAGCCCGAGGTGGTCGAGGTATCGCCCGCCGCGAAGACGAAGCGGTCGGCATCAGCGCCGCCCAGCATGGTGTCAACACCCGCACCGCCGGTGATGGTGTCGGTACCAGCCGCACCGTTGATGGTGTCGTTGCCCGCACCGCCCAGAAGGGCGTCGGCGTCGGCGCCGCCGGTGATTTGGTCATTGCCGCCATCGCCGAAGGCTTGGTTGGCGCCAGCGCCCGTGGTGATGACGTCGTTGCCTTCGCCACCGATCACGGTGTCGTTGCCCGAGCCGCCAGCGATGTCATCGTTGCCAGCAGCGCCGTCGAGACGGTTGTTGCCGTTGCCGACCGCGTTCAGGTCATCGTTGCCGTCGCCACCGAGAAGGGTGTCGTTACCCCCACCAGCTTCCAGGGAGTCGTTACCCGCGCCGCCATCGATCAGATCGCTTTCGAGGCCGCCGTCCAAGGTGTCGTTGCCATCTTCACCATAGATGTTGTCGACGCCCGCGCCACCTTCGACACTGTCGTTGCCGAGGTTGCCGTTCAGGAAGTTGGTGCCACCGTTGGCGTTCGCGGAGATGTTGTCATCGCCTTGCCCGCCGAGGAGGGTGTCGTTGCCGGTGCCAGACACCATGGTGTCGTTGCCGAGGTTACCGTTCGCCCAGTCGTTGCCAGACGTCGCCTCAAGCCGGTCATTGTCCTGGCCGCCATAGAGGCTGTCATTGCCAGCGCCACCGAGCAGGGTGTCGATGCCGGCGTTGCCCTGCAGGGAGTCGTTGCCGTCTCCGCCATTGAGGATATCGACGCCAGCGCCGCCCCAGATGGTGTCGTTGCCGGCGCCGCCGAGCAGGCCGCCGTTGGTGGTGTCGTCGCCTTCACCGCCGTCGATGCTGTCGTTACCGTCACCGCCATTGATGGTGTCGTTGCCGGCTTCACCGAGGAGGGTGTCGTTACCAGCGGCGCCCGTCAGTTGGTCGTTGCCGATGTTGCCGTTCAGGAAGTCATTGCCGGCGCCGGCGGTGACTTGGTCGTCACCTTGGCCGCCGAGAAGGGTTTCCGCCTGGCCGGTCGTACCGGCGCCGGTGATGGTGTCGTTGCCCAGGTTGCCCTGGACCCAGTTGTTGCCCGCGCCGGCAGAGATGGTGTCGCCGCCTTGGCCGCCATAGATCACGTCAGCCGAAGAGCCGCCCGAGAGCGAGTCAGCGCCGCCGTTGCCCTGGAGGAAATTGGTGTTTTCACCGCCAGCGAGGCTGTCGGCGCCGTCGTTACCGTACATGCCGTCAGCGAAGTTGGTGCCGGCGGTCGGGCCGTCGTCACCAGCCGTACCGATGACCAGCTGCGAACCAGTGGTGGTGGTCGCGACTTCGCCATAGATGCCGACGCCGAAGATCTTGGTGACGCCGTTCACCGTGATGCTCACCCGAGCCGGGTCAGCGCCCGCAGCCGGAATGAACAGAACGGTGATCGTGTTGGCATTGACGCCCTGCGCGAAGGACAGGGTGTCGTTCGCGGCGACATAGGCAGCGGCTTGAGCCGCCGTGATCGTGTCGAATTGATAGTCAGCCATGCTTCTCTCCAGTCAGTGTCACGTGGACCCCAGAACGCCTGGCCACCATCCCGCGGGATGGAGCGGTCCTGGCGGTCCCTCCCCGCGCCATTTCACATGGACGTGGCGAAGGTTAAAACGAGCCCGAGGAATGGGTATCGGATGCTTCGTCGATACGCAATATCAAAAAGCCTTGCCGGGTGCGGGTCGCATACAGGTGTGACCTGCCCGCCGGGACTCAGATGGACCTTGTTCTACTCTTCCCGCAGGGCGCTGTCGAAGGTGTCGGTCAGCGGATCGAGAATATAGGACAGAATTGACCGCCGTCCGGTGACGATCATCGCCTGGGCGGGCATGCCCGGCGCCAGCTCCACATTGCGCGGCAGCTTGGCCAGGGCGGCGGGATCGATGCGCAGCTCGGCGAGGAAATAGGCGACGCCGGTCTGCTGATCCACCAGCCGGTCGGCCGACAGGCTGGTGACCCTGGCGTCCATCGGCGGAATTTTGCGCGAGGCGAAGGCTGAAATCTCCACCCGGGCCTCCTGGCCGACGGTGACGCTGTCGACGTCGGTGGGCTGGATGCGGGCGTGGACGATCAGCGGCGCATCGGCCGGCACGATGTCCATCAGCAGCTCGCCTGGGCTGACCACCCCGCCGACGGTGAACTGGGTGAGGTTCAGCACATAGCCGTCCACCGGCGAGCGGACCGTGGTGCGGTCCAGGATTTGGTTAGCGGCGGTGAGTCTGGGACCGACGTCGGAGAGCTGGCTCTGCATCTGGCGCAGGCCTTCGGCGGCCTCGCTGATGCGCTGATTGCGCAGGGTGGTGAGCTGGAGCCGCGCCTCGCCTTGCGCCTGGCGCAGGCGGTTGAGTTCAGAGGTGAGCGCGCCACGACGTCCGCCCAGCTCCGCCAGGCTGCGCTCGTAGCGCAGGATCAGGGTCTTGGGGGCGTAGCCCTTTTCGTAAAGGGTCTGATAGCCGGCCAGCTCCTCGCGGGTGAAGCCGATCTGTTCGTCGACGGAATCGAGCTGGGCCTGAACCCCGACCATCTGGGTGGCCAGCTGATCGACCCGCTGCTCCAGAATGCCCCGCTGGCTGACGAAGAACTGCAGGCGGGTGTTGAACAAAAGCTGCTGGTCTCGGATCAGGCCGGCGACCCGCGGGTCGCTCATGCGGCCGGTCAGCTCCTGCGGCAGGTCGAGGGTCTGACGCCCGGCCGATTCGGCGCTGAAGCGCGCGCTCTGGGCCAGGATGGCGTCGTACTGGTTCTGCAGCACATCGACGGCGGCGTCGGACTGGACGGCGTCAAAGCGGATCAAGGGCTGGTTGGCGCGCACGCGCTCGCCTTCCCGCACCAGGATCTGGGAGACCACGCCCCCTTCGCGATGGCGCAGGGTCTTGCGGCTGGATTCCACCCGCACCTCGGCCGGGGCCACCACGGCGGCGCTGATCTGGGTGAAGCCCGCCCAGATCAGCATGCCGAAGACGAAGACGCCGACGACCACGCAGCCGATCAGGACCGGGCGCCAGAGGCGCTTTTCCAGGTCGCGGTTCGGTTCGGGCTGGCCCACATCGAACCGGGTGTCGAGGGGGCGGATGGGACCGAGCACCGGCTTGAGCGGACCGAGGTCGAACTTCATTGGCTGGCCTCGACGGGACGAACGGCGGTCGGCTGGGTGACCCGCGCCATGACGGCCTCCCGCGGGCCAAACAGCTCCATGCGGCCCTCACGCAGGACCAGCATCTTGTCGGCCGAGCGCAGGATGCTCGGCTTGTGCGACACCACCACCACCGTCGTGCCCTTGGCCCGTTGGGCGTCGATGGCCTGCATGAGGGCGTTTTCGCCCTCGGCGTCGAGGCTGGCGTTGGGCTCGTCCAGGACCAGCAGGCGCGGATCGCCCAGCAGGGCGCGCGCCAGGCCCACCCTCTGCCGCTGGCCCGCCGAAAGGATGTAGCCGCCGTCGGTCAATTCGGTCTCATAGCCCTTGGGCAGCCGCAGGATCATCTCGTGCACATTGGCCTGGGTGGCGGCCTCGACCACCGCCTGGTCGGTCACATCAGCCCGGAAGCGGGCGATGTTGTCGCGCAGGGTGCCGGCGAACAGCTCGGTGTCCTGCGGAAGATAGCCCACATGAAGGCCAAATTCGGTCCGGTTCCAGGCGAAGACGTCAGCGCCGTCGAGGCGCACGTGACCGTTCACCGGCCGCCAGACCCCGACGATCAGCCGGGCCAGGGTGGACTTGCCCGCCCCCGAAGGGCCGATGATCCCCAGCATTTCGCCCGGTTCGATCTTGAAGTTCAGCCCCTGCAGGACATAGCGCTCGGCGCCCTGCGGCGCGAAGTTCACCGCCTCGATGCTGAGCTGGCCCAGGGGCCGCGGCAGGGAGGTGGCCGGCGTCGTCGGCTTGTAGGCGTTCAGGAGAATGTTCAGCCGGTCATAGGCCCGGCCGCCATTGACGATGCCGTCCCAGGCGCCGACCACCTTCTCGATGGGCTGCAGGGCGCGGCTCGCCAGGATCATGTTGGCGAACAGCATGGCCGGCGGGATGGCGCCCACCACCACCAGATAGGCCCCGACCCCGATCACCAGGACCTGGATCAGCATGCGGGTGAACTTGGTGGTGTTGCCGATCACGCTGGAGCGCTGCGAGGCCCAGGCCCCACGCTCGATGGCCCGGCCGCGGAAGGCCGACCAGCGGGCGCCGAGCGCCCCCAGCATACCCATGGCGCGCACCACCTCGCCGTTGCGCAGCCCCGCCTCGGTGAAGGCGTAGGCCCTGAGGCTCGCCTCATTGGCCTCCTGCAGCGGCGGGCGCGACAGGCGGTCCTGCAGCATGGCCAGGCCGAACAGGGCCGCGGCGCCCGCAAGCGTGATCGCCCCCACCAGGGGATCGATGACGAACAGGATGCCGATGAAGAGCGGCATCCAGGGCAGGTCGAATATGGCCGAGAAGACCGAGCCGGTCAGAATCTGGCGAAAGGCGTCGAGATCGCGCAAGGCCTGGGATCGGGCCTGGCCTTGGCCCTTGGTCTCGGCTTCGAACAGGGCGGCGAAGACGTGGCTGGAGACCCGCTGGTCGAGCATGATCCCGTAGTTGATCAGCACCCGCGTCCGCAATTCGTCGATGACGCCGGAGATCAGGAACACCAGCAGCGTGCCCACGGTCAGCACGATCAAGGTCGAGATGCTGTGGCTGGACAGCACCCGCCCATAGATCTGGAAGGTGTAGAGCGGCAGAGCCAGATAGAGCAGGTTGCTGATCAGGCTGAAGCCGGCGGCGAAGGCCAGTGGCCGGGAGCCTTCCTTCAGCGCGCCCGTCAGCACATTGTCGGGCAGCGACGCAAACGGGTTGAGTATCTTCATACGTGCGAGCGTCCGTCGGAGCCTCAAAGCCCCCAACATCGGAGCGCTTGAGGGCGCGACACATGACGACCGACGCTGGTCAAGTCAATGGCGGCCCCCTTATGGGGCGAACATGCTATGGCGCGGTCAAGACCGTCTGGAAAAGGACCCATGGCGAGAATAGCCGTCATCGGCAGTTGCATCACCCGCGACCTCTGGCCGCTGCGCGATCAGGCGCCGGCGGACCTGCTCTATGTCTCGCGCACCAGCCTGCCGAGTCTCCTGTCCGACCCGGTGACCGGCTATGAGGTCAGGGGGGAGGCCCATACTCGCTATCAGCGGATGGCCGTCGAGACCGATCTGGCCAAGAGCGGCCTGGCCAAGGTGATCGAACACCGGCCGACCCACCTGATCTTCGATTTCATCGACGAGCGCTTCGACCTGCTCGCCCTGCCGGGCGGGGAGATCATCACGCACAGCTGGGAACTGGAGAGCGGCGGCTGGCTGGAGGCGCCGGTCTTCGCCGAACGTCGCCAGGTCCCGCGTCTTTCGGAAGCCTGCGATCGCCTTTGGCGCAACGCCCTGGATCAGGTGGCCCTGTTGCTGCAGGCCAGCACCCTGAGCCAGGCGCAGATCATCCTGCACTCCGCCCGCTGGGCCGACCGCCAGCGCGACACGGATGGCGCCGAGATGGCTCTGCAGGGCGAGCCGCATATCTGGGAGGGGCGTCCGACGAGCCTGGCGGCCCACAATCTGCAGCTGGCGCGCTACGAGGCGGCCTTCATGGCCGCCGTGCCCCAGGCGCGGATCATCGCCGCAGCCCCGCAGAACCGGCTGGCCGATCCGGGGCACCGCTGGGGGCTGAGCCCCTTTCACTATACGCCGGCCTATTACGAAGACATCCGCTGCGCCCTGGCGGCGCTCGGAGCCTGACGCCTGACGCCTATCGAACGTGCGCGTTGCGGGCCCAGTGCTCGAGGGGCGTCATGCCGCTCTCGGCCAGCTCTGGCCGAGCCGCCAAATAGGCGGCGGGCGCGAAGCCCGATTTCACGGCGCCCAGGCCCCAGGCGCCGCCGGCCAGATAGTCCATCAACGGATTGGCCTCCGGCGCCAGGCCGCCGGGCTTGGCCGACGCATATTGCGACGAGGAGAACCATCCGCTGGGGTCGCGATGCTCGAACCCGCCAATGGTGACGAAGTGCGCCAAGGGCTCGGCGCCCATGTCGGCGACGTCAGGATACCGGTCCAGGTACCAGGCCGGATCAAACAGGGGATGAGGCTTGAAGCCCTCCCGCCAGCCCTCGGTCAGATAGTGCAGCAGAGCCGGCTGCCCGCGACCGCCCCGTCCCGCCTGCTCCAGATAGAAGTCCGTGTCGAACAGCGGGTGGGGGCTCACGCCCTCGCGCCACCCCTGGCTCAGATAATGGGCCAGAGGATTGACCCCCGAGGCGGCGAGGTCGGGACGTCGAGACACATACCAGTCGCCACAGAACAGCGGGTGGGGATCAAATCCCTCGGCGGCGCCGATCCGCACATAGTGCTCCAGCGGCGAAAGGCCCGTGGCGCCCACCGCGGCCCCGTGCCGGGCGAGATAGAAGTCCACATCGAACAGGACGTGGGGGACGCGACCTTCCCGGCCGCCGCTGGCCAGGTAGTGGGCGAGCGGCGATGCGCCGCCTGCGGCGACGTCGGGCTCGCGCGCCAGATAGGCGTCGTGATCGAAGAGTCCGGGCTTCCGATGGCCCGGCTGGGCAGACCGGAAGAGCGGCGTGCAGGGCAAGAGTGTAGCTCTCGGTGGTCGCCGGCTCATTACCAAAAAAACTCCCTACTCC
>CALEOQ010000551.1 GCA_937910255.1 uncultured Caulobacteraceae bacterium
GGCCTCAAGCTGACCGAGATCCGCGACCTGGCCGCCCAGATGCTGGTTCACCCGGCGCTCGACTTCCTCGACATGTCCCTCTGGGACGTGCGCAAGGCGCCGACGGAAGAGGCCTTCAAGGGTCGCAGCCTGATGTCCTACTTCACCGATCTGCCCCGCGGCGAGGTTCGCCTGGGCGTGGCCGGCAAGATCATGACGGCGGCCCAGGCCCGCGACGCCCTGGCCGCCGGCGCCGACTATGTGCTGATCGGCCGGGCCGCCGTGCTGCATCATGACTATCCGCAACAGGTCCAGGCCGACCCGGACTTCACCCCGGCCGCCCTGCCCGTCAGCCGCGCCTATCTGGCGGCCGAGGGCCTGAGTCCCACCTTCATCACCTATATGAACAACTGGCCGGGCTTCGTGGCCCAGGACCAGACGGAGGACGCCCTGTGAGACAAGACGCCGAGTTCGACATCATCGTCTATGGCGCCACCGGCTTCACCGGCCGGCTGGTGGCCGAACACCTGGCCAAGCGCTACGGCGTCGGCGGCGAAGTGAAATGGGCCATGGCCGGACGCAGCGCCGACAAGCTGGCGGCCGTCCGCGACGAGATCGGCGCGCCGGCCGAGACGCCGCTGGTGGTCGCCGACGCCGACGACAAGGCCTCGCTGAAGGCCATGGTGGAGCGGACCAAGGCGGTGATCACCACGGTCGGCCCCTATCAGCTCTATGGCGACGATCTGGTGGCCGCCTGCGCCGAAGCCGGGACCGACTATCTGGATCTCTGCGGCGAGCCGGTGTGGATGCGCCACATGATCGACGCTCACGAGGCGAAGGCGAAGGAGACCGGCGCGCGGATCGTCTTCTCCTGCGGCTTCGACTCCATCCCCTTCGAACTCGGCGTCTTCTATCTGGCCCAGGAGGCCAAGAAGAAGTTCGGCCACGCCCTGCCCCGGGTGAAGGGGCGCGTGCGCAAGATGAAGGGCGGCTTCTCCGGCGGCACCGCCGCCAGCCTGAAAGCCACCATGGCGGCCCTGTCCAAGGACCCCAGCCTGCTGGCCCTGATGATCGATCCCTTCGCCCTGACGCCGGGCTTCAAGGGGCCCGAGCAGCCCCGGGGCGACAAGGTCGAAGAGGACACAGATCTGGGCGCCACGGTCGGCCCCTTCGTCATGGCCGCCATCAACACCCGCAATGTCCACCGCTCGAACCTGCTAACCGGCCATGCCTATGGCGAGGGCCTGGTCTATGACGAGATGGTGGTGGTCGATCCCAACGCGCCGCCGACCCCGGCCCTGGGGGCCGAGGGCGGCCCCAAGCCCGGCGAAGGCCCCAGCAAGGAAGAGCGCGAGTCCGGCTTCTTCGACCTGCTGTTCATCGGCCTGGGCGAAGGCGGCGAGCAGATGCGCGTGGCGGTCACCGGCGACAAGGACCCCGGCTATGGCTGCACCTCCAAGATGATCAGCGAAGCGGCCATCTGCCTCATCAACGAGGCCCTGGACACGCCGGGCGGCGTCTGGACCCCGGGAGATCGGAAGAGCACACGTCTGAACTCCAGTCACGTCGTAATCTCGTATGCCGTCTTCTGCTTGAAAAAAAAAAAAAAAAAGTGAGGAGGCTGTACAACGACACACATCAGCAGAGCACGGCTACGAGCGAGC
>CALEOQ010000552.1 GCA_937910255.1 uncultured Caulobacteraceae bacterium
GGAGGTAAGGGAAGTGAGCAGTAGTGAGGTATAGGTGAGGTGGATACTCTGGATAACCAAATAACAACCAGCTTGTTGTGTCATTGTTTTTTTTTTTTTTTCAAGCAGAAGACGGCATACGAGATTACGACGTGACTGGAGTTCAGACGTGTGCTCTTCCGATCTGGCCTGTTCTATGGCGCCTTCGCCCTCAATCTGGCCTTCACCTTCATTCCCGGCCGCACCATGTGGAGCCTATTCTTTGGCTGAGGCGCCCATGTCACTTTGGTTGGGGCGTGACGTCGGGTTAGCGGGTTGCCACGCTGGGAGGCGGCGCCTATAAGCCCGAGAACTCGCCGGTCTGGGCGAGACGATTTCAGCGACAAATCGCGGCCTCATGAACATTCACGAGCATCAAGCCAAAGCCGTCCTCGCAGAGTTCGGCGTGGCGGTCCCGCGCGGCTATGCCGCCCACACGGTCGAAGAGGCCGCCAAGGCCGCCGAGCAGCTGGGAGGCCCGGTCTGGGTCGTCAAATCCCAGATCCATGCCGGCGGACGCGGCAAGGGCCGCTTCGAGGGCCTCGGCCCCGACGCCAAGGGCGGCGTCCGGGTGGTCAAGTCGGCCGCCGACGTGAAGTCCAACGCGCAGGAGATGCTCGGCCGGGTTCTGGTGACGCACCAGACCGGACCCAAGGGCAAGCAGGTCAACCGCCTCTATATCGAAGAAGGCGCGGCCATCGCCCGGGAGCTCTACCTCTCCCTGCTGGTCGACCGCGACACCAGCCGCGTCTCGGTGGTCGCCTCCACCGAAGGCGGCATGGACATCGAAGAGGTCGCCGCCTCGACCCCTGAAAAGATCATCAGCTTCTCCATTGACCCGGCCACCGGCGTCTTCCCGCACCACGGGCGCAACCTGGCCAAGTCACTGGGCCTGACCGGCGGTCTGGCCAAGGAAGCCGCCACCCTGCTCGGCCAGCTCTATGCGGCGTTCCTCGCCAAGGACATGGAGATGCTCGAGATCAACCCGCTGATCGTCACCGAGGACGATCATCTGCGGGTGCTGGACGCCAAGGTCAGCTTCGATGGCAATGCGCTGTACCGCCATCCCGACATCGTCGAGCTGCGCGACACCAGCGAAGAGGACGACAAGGAAATCGAGGCGTCCAAGTACGACCTCTCCTACATCGCGCTGGATGGTGAAATCGGCTGCATGGTCAATGGCGCGGGCCTGGCCATGGCGACCATGGACATCATCAAGCTCTATGGCGCAGAGCCCGCCAACTTCCTCGACGTGGGCGGCGGCGCCACCAAGGAGAAGGTCATCGCGGCCTTCAAGATCATCACCGCCGATCCCAGCGTGAAGGGGATCCTGGTCAATATCTTCGGCGGCATCATGCGCTGCGACATCATCGCCGAGGGCGTGGTCGAAGCCGTGAAGGAAGTCGGCCTGCAGGTGCCCCTGGTGGTTCGCCTGGAAGGCACCAATGTCGAGCTCGGCAAGCAGATCATCGCCGAGAGCGGCCTGAACGTCGTGTCCGCCAATGACCTGTCGGACGGCGCGGAAAAAATCGTCAAGGCCGTTCGGGGCGCCGCTTAATGTCTATCCTCATCGGAAAAGAAACCCGCGTCATCTGCCAGGGCATCACCGGCAGCCAGGGCACCTTCCACTCGGAACAGGCCATCGCCTACGGCACCAAGATGGTCGGCGGCGTGACGCCTGGTAAGGGCGGCTCCACCCATATCGGCCTGCCGGTGTTCGACACCGTCAGCGAGGCGGTCAACCAGACCGGCGCCGAGGCCAGCGTGATCTATGTGCCGCCGCCGTTCGCCGCGGACTCGATCCTCGAGGCCATCCAGGCCGAGATCCCGCTGATCATCTGCATCACCGAGGGCATCCCGGTGGCCGACATGGTCAAGGTCAAGCGCGCCCTGTCGGGCTCCAAGTCCCGCCTGATCGGCCCCAACTGCCCCGGCGTCCTGACCCCGGACGAGTGCAAGATCGGCATCATGCCGGGAAATATCTTCAAGCGCGGCTCGGTGGGTGTTGTCTCCCGCTCGGGCACGCTTACCTACGAAGCTGTGTTTCAGACCACGCAGGTGGGCTTGGGCCAGACCACGGCCGTCGGCATCGGCGGCGACCCGGTCAAGGGCACCGAGTTCATCGACGTGCTTCAGATGTTCCTCGACGACGACGAGACCGAGTCGATCATCATGATCGGCGAGATCGGCGGCGCAGCCGAGGAAGCGGCGGCGGAATTCATCAAGAATTCACCGAAGAAGAAGCCTATGGTCGGATTCATCGCGGGACGCACCGCCCCCCCCGGGCGGCGGATGGGTCACGCGGGCGCAATCATCTCGGGTGGCAAGGGCGGCGCCGAGGACAAGATCGCGGCGATGGAAGATGCGGGCATCCGCGTCTCGCCCTCTCCGGCGAAACTTGGCGAAACCCTGCTCCAGGTGCTCAAGGGCGCCTGACACAATCAAGCGTATGGCGGTCCGCCGTCGGCTCCTCTCACCAAGAAGCTTCGCGGGCCGTCTGGAAGCGGAAGCATGGCGGACGACGCAGGTCTGATTAACGAGGTTCTCGCCGAGACCTCGTTCCTTTATGGCGGCAACCTGGCCTTCGTAGAGGATCTCTACGCCCAGTGGGCGGAGAACCCCGGCGCGGTGGAGCCTTCGTGGCGGGCCTTCTTCGCCTCGCTCCACGAGCGGGCCGAGGAGATCAAGCAGGCCGCCGCCAAGCCCGGCTGGGTCCGCCCCGACGCGCCATCCGCGCGGCCTGAGTGGCTTTCGGCCCTGGACGGGCTCTGGCCCGCGGTGGAAGCCAAGCTCGAAAAGAAGGTGGCCGAGCGCGCCCCGGCCGCCTCCACCGATGCGGTCCGCGCCGCCACCCTGGATTCCCTGCGCGCCATCATGATGATCCGGGCCTACCGGATGCGCGGCCATCTGCGGGCCAATCTCGACCCGCTGGGCATCGCCATCGTGCCCGGCGACGCCAGCGAGCTGGACCCGGCCTCGTACGGCTTCACCGAGGCCGACTACGACCGGCCGGTCTTCCTGGACTACGTCCTGGGTCTAGAGACCTCCACGATCCGCGAAATCCTCGACATCCTGCGGCGCACCTACTGCGGCGACGTGGGCGTGCAGTACATGCACATCTCCGATCCGATCCAGAAGGCCTGGATGCAGGAGCGGATCGAGGGCCGCGACAAGGAGATCGAGTTCACCGAGAAGGGCAAGATCGCCATTCTCAAGAAGCTGATCGAGGCCGAGGGCTTCGAACGCTTCCTGCACCGCCGCTTCCCCGGCACCAAGCGCTTTGGCCTGGACGGCGGCGAGGCCATGGTCCCGGCGCTCGAACAGATCATCAAGCGCGGCGGCGCCCTGGGCGTCCGCGACATCGTGCTGGGCATGCCCCACCGGGGTCGCCTGAACGTGTTGGCCGCGGTGATGGGCAAGCCCTACCAGGTCATCTTCCACGAATTCCAGGGCGGCTCGTCCCTGCCCACCGACATCGAGGGCTCGGGCGACGTCAAATATCACCTGGGCGCCTCGTCCGACCGCAGCTTCGACGGCAATTCGGTCCACCTGTCGCTGACCGCCAATCCCAGCCACCTGGAAATCGTCAATCCGGTGGTGATCGGCAAGGCCCGCGCCAAGCAGGCCTTCACCCTGCGGGAAAACCCCGAGGCCGGCCGCGGCCATGTGCTGCCCCTGCTGTTGCACGGGGACGCGGCCTTCGCCGGCCAGGGCGTGGTGGCCGAGTGTTTCGCGCTGTCGGGCCTCAAGGGCTACGGCGTCGGCGGCTCGATCCACTTCATCGTCAACAACCAGATCGGCTTCACCACCAGCCCGAAGAACAGCCGCTCTTCGCCCTATCCGTCCGACGTGGCCCTGATGGTCGAGGCGCCGATCTTCCACGTGAACGGGGACGACCCCGAGGCCGTGGTCTTCGCCGCCAAGGTGGCCACCGAGTTCCGCCAGCAGTTCGGCAAGGACGTGGTCATCGACATGTTCTGCTACCGGCGGTTCGGTCATAACGAGGGCGACGACCCGACGATGACCCAGCCCCTGATGTACGCCAAGATCAAGGGCCACCCCTCGACGCGGGAGATCTACACCCAGCGCCTGATCGACGAGAAGGTTGTCACGGCCGAGGAGGTGGACGGCTGGATCGCCGAGTTCGCCGACTTCCTCGACAAGGAATTCGACGCCGGCAAGGACTACAAGGCCAACAAGGCCGACTGGCTGGACGGCAAGTGGTCGGGCCTGACCCTGCCCACCACCGAGGACCGCCGCGGCGACACGGCTGTGCCGCTGCAGAAGCTGCTGGACCTCGGGCGCAAGATCACCGCGACGCCGGAACGCATCGCCGTCCACAAGACCGTGGCCCGGGTGCTGCAGACGCGGCGCGACGCCATCGAAAGCGGCGAGGGCCTGGACTGGGCCACCGCCGAGCACCTGGCCTTCGCCACCCTGCTGGACGAAGGCTATCCGGTGCGCCTGTCGGGCCAGGACAGCGCCCGGGGCACCTTCACCCAGCGCCACTCGGCCCTGATCGACCAGAAGACCGAGGAAACCTACTTCCCGCTGCGCAACCTCTCGCCGACCCAGGCCCACTTCGAGGTGCTGGATTCGGCCCTGTCTGAAGAGGCGGTGCTCGGTTTCGAATACGGCTTCTCCCTGGCCGAGCCGCGGACCCTGACCCTGTGGGAGGCCCAGTTCGGGGACTTCACCAACGGCGCCCAGGTGGTCATCGACCAGTTCATCTCGTCGGGCGAACGCAAGTGGCTGCGGATGAGCGGCCTGGTGATGCTGTTGCCCCACGGCTATGAGGGCCAGGGTCCGGAGCACTCGTCGGCCCGGCTCGAGCGGTTCCTGCAGTCCTGCGCCGAGGACAATATGCAGGTGGCCAACTGCACCACCCCGGCCAACTATTTCCACATTCTGCGCCGCCAGCTGCTGCGGGAGTTCCGCAAGCCGCTGATCCTGATGACGCCCAAGAGCCTGCTGCGGCACAAGAAGGCCGTCTCGCGCCTCACCGACATGTCGGAGGGCTCGTCCTTCCACCGGGTGCTGCTGGACGACGCCGAGCGGGGCGAGAACACTACGGTCAGCCTCGTCCCCGACGACAAGATCCGCCGGGTCATCCTGTGCTCGGGCAAGGTCTATTACGACCTGCTGGAGGCCCGGGAGGCCAAGGGGATCAATGACGTCTACATCCTGCGCCTGGAGCAGTTCTATCCCTGGCCGGTGAAGTCGCTGTCCAACGAACTCAAGCGTTTCAAGGACGCCGAGCTGGTCTGGTGCCAGGAAGAGCCCAAGAATATGGGCGGCTGGACCTTCGTCGATCCGTGGCTGGAGCTGACCCTGGAGCGTCTGGACGTCAAGACCCGCCGCGCCCGCTATGTGGGCCGTCCGGCCTCGGCCTCCACGGCCGCCGGCCTGATGAGCCGCCACCTGGCCGAGCTTGAAACCTTCCTCAACGAAGCCTTCGCCTAGGGCGTCGTTCGTCTAAAGAACTGAATAAGAACAGGAACCTACCACTATGGCCGACATCATGACCCCCGCCCTGGGCGAGTCCGTCACCGAGGCGACGGTGGCGCGCTGGACCAAGAAGGCAGGCGATGCCGTCCGCAAGGATGAGATCCTGGTGGAGCTGGAGACCGACAAGGTCAGCCTGGAAGTCGCCGCTCCGGCCGACGGCGTGCTGAGCGAAATCCTGGCCGGCGAAGGCGATACGGTCGAGCCGGGCACGGTGTTGGGCAAGATGTCCGAAGGCGGCGCGGCCGCTGCTCCCGCCAAGGCCGAAGCGCCCAAGGCCGAGGCCCCCCAGGCCAGCTCGGAAGCGCGTCGTGCAGGGAAAGAGTGTAGATCTCGGTTGTCGCCGTAGCCTTAAACAACCACC
>CALEOQ010000553.1 GCA_937910255.1 uncultured Caulobacteraceae bacterium
GAGAGAAGGAGAAGAGGGTGGGAGGGTGGGTTTTTTGTATCAAGCAGAAGACGGCATACGAGGTTACGACGTGACTGGAGTTCAGACGTGTGCTCTTCCGATCTGGCGCTTTCCGCGCCTCGGTGGACTACTTCAAGTTCGACTTCGAGGACGAACTGGTCCTGGAGCCGACCCAGGCCATCTACAACTCCCTGGATTGCTCCAATCCGGCCATCGTCGCGCGCTTCATCTTCGATGGGGCCTGCTCGCCGGCCAATGTGATCAATGTCAGCCGCTTCATCGTCAACGGTCCCTCGACCGAGACGTCGGGCCTCGACTTCAAGGCCCAGTACGACTTCGACGATTTCTTCGGCACTGACATGGTCGACGCCCGAGTTTCGATGGGCCTCGATGGCACCTATCTGCTGAGCTACGATCGCAGCGACTTCACCCTGTTCGGGGCTGATAACGTGGTGATCCAGGAGGCGCAGGATCGGGTGGGCCGCCACGAGCTGACCGGGGAATTCTATTCCTACCCCCGTCTGCGGGCGACCGGCTTCATCAACGTCAACGGCGGTCTCTGGAACGTCCGCTATCAGGTCCAGTATCGCGAAGGCACCGAGATCATCGGTGAGGACTGCCCGGCCAGCGGCGCCAGCGCCGCCTGCCGCTACGATCGCGCCACGGCGACCTTCGTCAATGTGGGCAAGAGCGATGACTTCTGGCAGCACGACCTGACGGGCCAGTTCGAACTGCCCTGGAACACGACGGTCAGCGCCGGCATCCAGAACATCTTCGATACCGACCCGCCGTTCGTGCAGTCGATGTACAACTACGACTACACCAACGGGAACCCGCTGGGCCGGACCTTCAAGATCGGCGTCAAGCAGCGCTTCTAGGCGCTGCGAACGTGGGCCGGGCGGCTAGCCGTCCGGGCCGCACCTCATCGGCGTCGCCCTCGGGCGGCGCCGATTTCTTTTTGGGGCAGGGACTATGGGCGATCGCCCGGCGGAAGCGCCGCGGCCTCGACGTCGGTGAGCTTCCGCACCGATCTCACCATGCAGCTTTGCTGTCCGAACGGTCCCGGGGCGACGATGGTGGCGTCCGTGCCCCGGCAGACGGAGGATCCGCTGCGGGAGACGACGGCGAGCTTCTGGGCCCAGTCCATGTCGGGGCAGGGTGAGAACATCTGCATCTGATAGACATCGTTGACGCCGACCCGGAGATAGAGGGTCTCGTCATCGGGCGCGCTGAATCCATTGACATT
This sequence comes from uncultured Caulobacteraceae bacterium, assembly GCA_937910255.1. Lineage (GTDB taxonomy): Bacteria > Pseudomonadota > Alphaproteobacteria > Caulobacterales > Caulobacteraceae > Phenylobacterium. Next base: position 1,247 of record CALEOQ010000553.1, read on the forward strand.
TCGCGTGAAGAAGCACTCCCGCCCCTCGGTGGAGGCGGTGGCCGTCGCAAGACGGCCCGGGTCCGCCGTGGGCGCGCAGGCGGCTGTGAGGGCGGAGATGGCAAGGGCGAGGATCGGGGTGCGCATGGAGTCTCCTGCGGTCTGGCGCTGTGGTTGGCTCCCCCGAACTGAAGCGAACGCCCGTCGAAGATCAAGGTTCAACGGCCGCCTGGCCAGTGCGCCGCATCGCCCGGCGCCGGAAGCGATCTGGGTCCAGCAGGTCGGCCATCTGGGTGGGAAGCGGCGATGGCGCGCCGAGAATCTGCGCCGCCACATGCTCGGCCAGGAGGGGAGCCAGGCAGAAGCCGCGTGACCCCAGGCCGGTGAGGACAAACAGGCCTGGCGCGCCGCCAGGCGCCGGACCCGCCATGGGCAGGCGATCAGGCGTCACCACCCGCACCGAGGCCCGGCCGGTGAGCGCCGCGGTCTCGACCTCCCTCGCCAATCGGGGCAGCCCCTCCCCGAGGGTCTGCAGATTTCGTCGGTGGTCTGATGGGCGCAGGTCATCGCCCGCATCATCCCGATCATGGGTCGCGCCGAAGACGAGCCCCTCGGGAGAGGAGGCCGCATAGCCGCCCCAGGCGGCGGCCCGGACGCTCCGGCCGGGCGCGATGGAGATCTGGCCGCGAACGGGTTGAAGCGGCGCATCGGGAATGAGCGCGCGCGCGCCCGACCCCGCGCACACGGCCACCATGTCGCCGCGCCACAGCTCCGCCCCTGACGGGCCCATCAGGGCCAAGCCTTCTCCGGTGGGCGATATGGACGAAACCGTCTCCAGCCGCACGTCCGCCAGCCAAGCCTCCAGTATGGCGGCGGGGCGGACCACTCGCGCGGCATGCTGAGCAAGCGCTGGCCCTGCAACTTTCTCGCCGGTCCACCGCGCCACGGATTCGGCGTCGGCGAGATCGAGGGCTGAGGCTTCGAACAGGTCCGACGCCGCGATCCGTGCAAATCGGTCGGCGTCCTTCGGTTGCCGGGCCAGTTGCATGACGCCGTGGTCAAGAACCGCGCCGGGAATGGCGTCATAGAGTTGGCCCGCCCGCGCCAGCGCCTGTGCGAACAGACCCTGGAGCGGACCCAGGCCGGCGTCGAGGCGGGGGGTCACCAGGGCGGCGGGATTAGATCGGAAGAGCACACGTCTGAACTCCAGTCACGTCGTAACCTCGTATGCCGTCTTCTGCTCGAAACCAAAAACAACTATCTCAGCTGCTCACTCACACCATCCTCCATCATCCCC
>CALEOQ010000554.1 GCA_937910255.1 uncultured Caulobacteraceae bacterium
GCGAGCGTGATAGTGACGAGGATGGGGGGGGAGGGAGAGGGGAGGGGGGGGGGGGGGGGTTTTTGGTTTTAATGATACGGCGACCACCGAGATCTACACTCTGTCCCTACACGACGCTCTTCCGATCTACCTGGGTGGCGCCGTTGTCGGCGGTGAAATCGGTGAGCGCCCATATGGTGTTGAGCTGCGGCTCGATCCCCTTCAGGTGCGCCCCCCAGGCCCAGCGGTCGCGGTGGATCGGCTGGGCGCCCTGACCCTCCATGATGCGGATGAGCTGGGTCAGGTGCAGCCGCCACCGCTCGCAGTTGGGTTTGAGCAGATGGGCGCACAGGGCCTGGATCTGGGGATGGGTCACCAGGGGACGGCAGGCCGGGGCGCGGGCCACCAGGGCGCCGGTTCGGGTGGTGCGCACGCCGGTGAAGCCGTCGGCGCCGACCGGCGTGGCCGCCACATAGGGGGCGAGCTCGGCCTTGAGCTCCGCCAACAGGTCCGGCGCCACCACGGCGTCGAGGATGAGCGCGCCGTCGCGGTCGAGGACCGCGGCGATGGCGTCGGCCGGCGCATCGGCCGGCAGATGGGTCAGTTCGGCCATGGTTTCCTCGCCCTGGGGCCTTGGCGCGATGGGCCTGCCACGCCCCGACGGCGGCCCCTTGGCGCAAGCATGCCTCGCCCTTGGGCTGCGGCCAAGCGGTTGCCCGGCGCCCGGCGAGGAGGCAAGGTCGGGTTTCCGACAATTCTGCTGGGAGGGCGCGATGGCCTACAAATTCGAGATCTTCAAGGACAAGGCTGGCGAGTTTCGCGTGCGATTCCGCGCCTCCAATGGCGAGGTCATGTTCTCCTCCGAGGGCTATGCGTCCAAGGCGAGCGCCAAGAACATGATCGAGTCGATCAAGAAGAACGCCCCTGACGCCGACGTTCAGGACGACAGCGCCGGTTGAGGCCGCGCCATTTCCGTTGATCCCAGCTTGCGGCGTCGCTTAGATCGCGCCGCAAGCTGGACCATGGGGTCCGGCGCCCTGGAGATCTGATTTCACATGCGCAAGGTGCTGATCCTGGCCGCCGCCGCGGCCGCCCTGATGGTCTCGGCCTGCAACACCGTGGCCGGCGTCGGCCGCGACATGGAAGCTGCAGGCTCGGCGGTGAAGAGCACGGCCGAGGACATCAAGCGCTAGAGCCGACGTGCCGCACTTTCGCCGGGGCGGGAGAGGGCGCATATGGTCTCCATGACCCAGCCGCCCCCGCGTCCCAGCTTCTTCACCGCCCTGAAGCGTGGCCTGAAGGGCCGCTGTCCGGTGTGCGGCGAGGGCGCGCTGTTCTGGCGCTATCTCAAGGTGGAGCCGGCCTGCCCGGCCTGTGGCCATGACCTGGCCCAGTATCCCGCCGATGACGGCCCGGCCTATTTCACCATCCTGATCGTGGGCCACCTGATCGTGGCCCCCATTCTGCTGTTTCCCTTCATCTGGCAGGCGCCGCTGTGGCTGGTGATCCCCGCCACCCTGCTGCCCCTGGCGGGGCTTACCCTGCTGCTGCTGCCGCGGATCAAGGGCGCCTTCATCGGCGGGCTCTATGTGTTGGGGGTGAAGGAGTCCGACGCTCATCTGCACAGCGCCGACGCCGCCGACTGAGGCGACGGTCGGCCATGCGCTCGACCTGGGCGCCCTAAGCCAAGCTCCGCCGGAACCTGCGCCGTTAGCGGCCGTTCTCTGGCCAAGGCTGAGCGAACCACGGGGTTCGCGCCTTGGGAGAGCATCCGATGTCGCTTGGCACAATCCTTCTGATCATCCTGGTCCTGGCGCTGATCGGCGCCCTGCCCACCTGGGGTCACAGCCGTAGCTGGGGCTATTTCCCGTCGGGCGGCCTGGGTCTCATCCTGGTGATCGTGCTGATCCTGGTGCTGATGGGTCAGATCTAGCCCCTCCCGATCAGATCCCTGCTGGCGGAGGCCTCGATTGAGGGCTTCCGCTGGCGGACGGACCTCCCTAGCATTGCGCGAACGATAAGACGCAGCGGGGGGCGGCGGGCATGACGGCGACGGAAACAGGCGCAGACGCTCAGGCCCCGCCCGGGCTTCTGACCCCGGGGCTGACCCCGATCCAGCGGTTCAAGGCCATTGCAGGCGGCTCTGCGGGGAACCTCGTGGAGTGGTACGACTGGTTCGCCTATTCGTCCTTCGCCCTCTATTTCGCCCCCCACTTTTTCCCATCCGGCGATCCGACGTCGCAGCTGCTGCAGGCGGCCGCGGTGTTCGCCATCGGCTTCCTGGCCCGCCCCGTCGGCGCCTGGATCATGGGCCTCTACGCCGACCGGGCCGGACGCAAGGCTGCGTTGAGCCTGGCGGTCGCCATGATGTGCGCCGGCTCCCTGGTGATCGCCGTGATCCCGGACTACGAGGTGATCGGCGTGGCCGCCCCGGCCATCCTGCTGCTCGCCCGCCTGCTGCAAGGGCTGTCGGTGGGCGGCGAATATGGCGCCAGCGCCACCTACCTGTCGGAGATGGCCGGCAAGGAACGTCGCGGATTTTGGTCCAGCTTCCAGTTCGTGACGCTGATTTCAGGCCAGCTTCTGGCGCTCGGCATCCTCATCCTGCTGCAGCGGATCCTCCCCACCGAGGCGTTGGAAGCCTGGGGCTGGCGCATACCGTTCGTCATCGGCGCCCTGTTGGCTGTGGTGGTGTTCTGGATCCGGCTGGGCCTGGAGGAAAGCGCCTCGTTCCAGAACGCGCAGGCCTCCGGCGCCGAGCGGGCGCGGACCATGATGCTGTTCACCCACCATCCGTGGGAGACCGCCGCTATCTTCCTGCTGACCGCAGGCGGTTCGCTCGCCTTCTACGCCTATACGACCTACATGCAGAAGTTCCTGGTCAACACCACGGGCTTCACCAAGGAGACGGCCACCAACATCACGGCCGCCGCCCTGGTGGTCTATCTGTTCATCCTGCCCCTGTTCGGATGGCTGTCGGACAAGTGGGGGCGGCGGACCAACCTGGCCTTCACCTTCGGCGCCGGGATGCTGCTGACCTATCCGATCATGACCACCATGGCCGGCGTCACCGAGCCGCTGATGGCCTTTGGCCTGATGGTGGTGCTGATCGTGATCATCGCCGGCTACACCTCGGTCAGTGCGGTGACCAAGGCCGAGCTCTTCCCCGCCCACGTCCGGGCCTTAGGCGTGGCGCTGCCCTACGCCATGGCCAACGCCGTCTTCGGCGGCACCGCCGAGGCGGTCGCCCTGGGCTTCAAGGGCCAGGGGGTGGAGAACGCCTTCTACATCTATGTCTCGGCCATCATGGGGGTGGCGCTGATCACCTCGCTGCTGCTGCGCGACAGCCGACAACACAGCCGCATCCTGGAGGACTAGGAGATCCTGCCGATGCCGGGCCTGCAGCTCTCGACCCTGGACACCGTGGCGCTGGCCATCTTCGCGGTCGCCTGGCTGGCCTATGAGCCGCTGGTCAAGGCGGCGCTCGGCCGGCGGCACATGATCAATCTCGACATGGCGGTGATCCGCGGCGCCTGGATGGGAAACATGGCCCGGCGCGAGAGCCGGCTGATGGACAGCCAGCTGCTGGGCCACACGATCAACTCGGCCTCCTTCTTCGCCTCGTCCAACCTGATCCTGATCGCCGGCGCCTCTGGCGTGCTGTTCGGCGGCGAGTCGGCCTTCCGCAGCGCCTCGAGCCTGCTGGTCATCGAGACCTCCACCCGGCTGCTGTTCGAGGTGCAGGTGGCGCTGGTGCTGATCACCCTGGCCCGCGGCCTGCTGGACTTCATCTGGGCCATCCGCCAGCTCAACTACACCATCGCGGTGATCGGCGCCGCGCCGGACGAAACGGTGGGGCTGGCGCCAGGTTATGGTTCGGCGGCCGGGCGGCTGCTGAACCCGGCGCTCTCGGCCTTCAACGCCGGTGTGCGTGGCTACTATTTCGCCCTGGCCGCCGCCAGTTGGATCTTCGGCTCCACAGCCTTCATCGTGGCGACCATCAGCGCCGTGGCTCTGCTGATCTGGCGTCAGCGCAGCTCGGCCGCGGCTCACGCCATCGCCGACATCCGCACCCTGATCGAAACGGCGCCGGAACGCCCCCCGGCCTCCGAAGCCCCCGCCAGCGACAAGTCTGCCGACCCCGGCTGAGTTCAGCTAAAGGCCCAGCTCACGCCGCTGGGCGCGGGTGAGCTTGGCCGCCACCAGGGTGTGGGCGGTGGCCAGCCAGGCTGTGACCTCGTCGGCGTCGAGCGCGGCCAGATCGTCGAACCGCACCCAGCGCGCCCGGGCGAGATAGGGGGCGGGACGCGCCGCGCCGCTCTCGACCAGGGCCTCATAGGCGATGTCGGTGGCCTTGAACGACAGCCCGCCGCCGGAACTTTCAACCGCGAACATCCGTCCGCCCACCTTGAACACCCGGTCAGCGCCCCACTGGACGCTGAGTGTGGCGCCCGGCAGGGCCAGCGCCGCAGCCTCCAGCGCCTGAGGCGTCACGCCTCGACGCCGGTCCCGATCGGGCAGGTCACGCCCGTGCCGCCGATCCCGCAATAGCCGCCCGGATTCTTGGCTAGGTACTGCTGGTGATAGTCCTCGGCGAAATAGAAGGGGCCAGCCTCGACGATCTCGCTGGTGATCGGTCCCAGGCCCTTGGCCGACAGGGCCTGCTGATAGACGCCCTTGCTGGCCGCCGCGGCCGAACCCTGAGCCTCATTCGCCACATAGATTCCCGAGCGATATTGGGTCCCCACATCGCCCCCCTGGCGCATGCCCTGGGTGGGGTCGTGGCCTTCCCAGAACACCTTCAGCAGCTGCTCATAGGTCACCACGCGCGGATCATAGACCACCAGCACCGCCTCGGTGTGGCCGGTCCGGCCGCTGCACACCTCTTCATAGGTGGGGTTGGGGGTGAAGCCGCTCACATAGCCGACCGCGGTCACGTGCACGCCAGGGATCTGCCAGAACAGGCGCTCGACGCCCCAGAAGCAGCCCATGGCGAAGACGGCGGTCTCCATACCTTCGGGATAGGGACCCTGCAGGGGCTGGCCGTTGACGAAATGGGTCTGGGCGGTGGGGATCGGCTGGTTGCGACCGGGCAGGGCGGTCTCGGCCGTGGGCATCTCAGCGGGCTTGCGGAACAACATGGCGACCTCGGACGGATGGGGATGGTTCTTGCCCCTACAGATAGGACGCCGCGGGCCAGACGAACAGGGCCGCTTGCCCCGGGCGCCCACCTCGCTATATAGACGCCCTTCCGCCGGGGGCCCGCCCCCCGACCGGTGTGGTGAGGTGGCCGAGTGGTTGAAGGCGCACGCCTGGAACGCGTGTATAGGGGAAACTCTATCGAGGGTTCGAATCCCTCTCTCACCGCCACTCGGCTCAATGCGTCGCTCATTTGCCGCGAGACTCCGCGGCCTTGGAGGTCGTAGCCTTCCCAGCCTTCCTGTTTAAGCGATAGCAAGGCTCTCCCAGCGGAGAGTGGCGCAATGGCTGCGCTGAGGTCGCTTGTTCCTTTCCCCTTGCTGTCGGTTGAGCCAACCGCAGACGCGGCAGGAGCGATTACCCTCACGACCCAGCCCAGAGCCAATTCATCCCGATGATCACAGGGCCATGCACGTTCGAGAAGGAGACTCTGCGCGCTGGGGCCGCCGCGGGTGGATTGCGCGAACGTTTGGGGGGCGGGTTGAACCACCCAAACCTGGTCCCGTCGTAAGAGGAGCTGGCGCGCTCGGCGTCGTTTCTAACATCCTGGGCGTGCTGAGCGGGCGGGTACGCACCGACACCCCAGCCCATTTCTGGTACGATATGGCGGGCTTTCCTGCTCCGGACGATAATCTGCCAGAGCCGGGTGAGATCATATAATGTTTTGTTTTTGTTCTTGACGGGCGTCGGGAGCGCAATAGCTTTCCCGTATGAGTCAGCTGGTCGATACCCGCGTGTTCCCTACTGGAGAAAACCTCGACTACGAGAGCGAGGACGAGCTTCGCGGGCTTGAGGCGCTACGTACGGAGGCCTGGCGCTATCTGCACACCTACAGCTGGAATCCGCCTATTGCGGACCTAGTGCTCGCGTTTGGCGTCGCGCCCATTCTCGCCCTCTTCCTCGCCCGGCGCGAACCGGGCGCGAGACCCGAAGACGCCGAACGCTGGGTCGTGGTCGGAAATCTACCGTCGATGCACTTCGAGACGGACGACACGCCGACGCCGGCCCTGGCCCTACGGCTGTACTGCGCGATCGCCCAGGATTGGGCGGACAATGTTCTCGCGGGTCGAGATCTTTCGGAAAGCTACCCCATTCCGGTCGCGCCCACCCCTGAACTCGCCGAGAACCTCCTGGGCCGCATTGACTTCATTCGGACCAAACTGATCCCCCTGGCCTAGGCGGCTGTTGACGGCCGCCGCCTCTGCTCAGGGCCCGACGCAGGCGGGGAGCGAACCCAAACCCGCCTCAGATCCTCACCCCTCCGCCATCTCGCGCAGGTCTAGCTCGGCGGCGATGTAGCCGAAGGCGAAGCGGCTGCGGCCCTGCAGGATCTGGTCAAACACCGCCCGGGCGCGGTCGGTCTCGCCGTTGTAGAGATACCAGTTGCCGACCCCATAGCCCTGGGTGGCGTAGATGGTCTCTACGTCGTGGATCACCTGCGAGCCCTTGTCCGGGGCCAGCAGGTCCTCGGGCGCCAGCTCGCCGCGGTACATCCGCAGGCGACGATAATAGGACGGCCCCTCGACAAAGGCCTCATCGGCCAGGCCCTCGGGAACGCTCGCCAGCACCGCCTCGGCGGCGGCCTCGTCGCCCTTGCAGATCGGAAGAGCACACGTCTGAACTCCAGTCACGTCGTAATCTCGTATGCCGTCTTCTGCCTGAAAAAAAAAAGACAACGCCATCTGCCTCTACGCTACACCTCATGCACACC
>CALEOQ010000555.1 GCA_937910255.1 uncultured Caulobacteraceae bacterium
GTGTAGTGGCGGGGAGTGAGTGGGAGGTGACCAGTGACCCAGCGGCAGGCGTGTTGCCTGCTAAAGTGTGGTTACGTACCGTGATTCACGCACTGCTCTATTTTTTTTTTTGATGATACGGCGACCACCGAGATCTACACTCTTTCCCTACACGACGCTCTTCCGATCTATGACCGGCCACGTCATGTTCCGGGTCGACGACTTCCCCGACGAGGAGACGCTGACGGCCCTGGAGATCGAGGATCCCTTCGATCTCACCGGCCTCTATCACGGGGTCGATCTGGCCCACCGTTCGGTGCTCGATCCCGAGGTGCATCCCTCGATGGTCTTCCTCTATCGCCGGCCGATCCTGGACGAGTGGGCGGCCCGGGGCGACGTGACGCTGGAGGAGCTGGTCAGCCATGTGCTGATCCACGAGATCGGCCACCATTTCGGCCTGTCCGACGACCAGATCGACGCCATCGAGGCGGCCGCCGACTGAGGCCGGCGCGCCGTCGTCACGAAAGTGACGCCCCCGTCATCTTCTTGACTGAACGACGTTCATGTGGCTGACTGGACCGCAGACAGATGGGCTGCCCGCAAGGTGCGGAGCCGGGGCCGCAGAGCCTGCCCGATCTTCCTGGAGGACGATTTCATGGCCGCTGACGGCAACATCACCAAGGACATCATCTACGACGCCGTGTCGCCGGACGACTTCGAGTCGATGCTGGAGCTGGACCGCTACAACGCCCGCTCCACGGCCTTCGACAAGATCATCTCGGCCACCCACGATCACTTCTGGGATCCGCTCGACAAGAAGTACATCGACTTCGACGAGCCCTTCGACATGGAAAACCAGATGATCCTGCCGGAGGACATGATCATCTCCATGTCCACCGACTATGTGTCCAACCATCTGAGCGACTGGAAGACCCGCGTCCGATTCGTCAACCAGTCGGCCCTGCGGTCCTTCTCCTCGATCCTGCATGGCGAGCAGGGGGCGCTGAACCTGTCGGCCAGCCTCTGCCACGTGCTGAAGGACCAAGGCGCGCAGGAATACGCCGCCAACCAGACCCGCGAGGAAGCCCGCCACGTCACCGGCTTCGCCAAGTACATCAAGGCCCGCTGGGGCCGGCCGGTGGAATGCGGCCCGACTCTGAAGACCCTGCTGGTCGACATCATCGGGTCCCCTGAGGTCTATAAGAAGATCATCGGCATGCAGATGCTGGTGGAAGGCCTGGCCATGGGCGCCTTCGCCACCTTCTTCAACAATATCAACGACCCGACCGGCAAGAAGCTGCTGCAGCTGGTGATGACCGACGAGGCCTTCCACCACAAGTTCGGGAAGATCTGGGCCGACCGCACCATCCCGCACCTGAACGCCGAAGAGCACGCCATCATCGAGGACTGGGCGGCCCACTGCTTCCAGACCCTGCTGTTCAACCTGGTGTCGCCGAGCCAGCAGCGCGACCTCTATGAGGAGTTCGGCCTGGATCCGGACAAGGTGATCGCCGAGATGGCCGAAATGGTCACCGACGAGACCCGCCGGGAGAATATGAAGGAGCAGACCAACATCTTCCGGGTGCTGGTGAAGACGCTTCTGAACGCCGGCATCATCACCGACCGGACGCGGGCCTTCTACGCCATCTATGTGGACATGGATGAGCTGAAGGCCGAGGGCGACCGCATGGTCGGCGACGACATCGCCGAGGAGGGCATCAAGTACCTCCAGGAGATCAACTTCAAGGACCGCCACGCCGCCCCGGTGACCATCGCCGCCGAGTAGGGCCACGCGATCCTCTGCGACCTCGAAACGCCCGTCGGATCCCCGGCGGGCGTTTTTCGTGGCCGGGCGCCGCAAAATTGACGCCGGCGTCACGTATTCCTTTGACGAACGCCGGTCTGAGGAGTCAGGCTGGTTCCAAAGCCAGAGAGACGTCCGCCGAGCGTAGATCGGAGCAAGGGCGCCCAAGCTTTCCCAAACCCCAGGAGGAACGAATGGCCGCCGACGGCAACATCACCAAGGACCTGATCTACGACGCAGTCGCCCCGGACGACTTCGAGTCCATGCTCGACCTGGACCGCTACAACGGCCGGTCCACCGCTTTCGACAAGATCATCTCCGCCACCCACGACCACTTCTGGGATCCGCTGGACAAGAAGTACATCGACTTCGACGAGCCGTGGGACATGGAGACCCAGCCCCTGGTGCCCGAGGATCTCGTGGTCGCCCTGCAGACCGAATATGTCAGCAACCATCTGAGCGATCCGAACCTGCGGGCCCAGTTCATCAACAAGTCGCTGCTGCGCTCCTTCTCCTCGATCCTGCACGGGGAACAGGGCGCGCTGAACCTTTCGGCCAGCCTCTGCCACGTGCTGCTGGACCAGGGGGCGCAGGAATACGCAGCCAACCAGACCCGCGAAGAGGCCCGCCACGTCACGGCCTTCGCCAAATACATCAAGGCCCGCTGGGGCCGGCCGGTGGAATGCACCAAGGTCCTGCAGGACCTGCTGGTGGACATCATCGGGTCGCCTGAGGTCTACAAGAAAATCATCGGCATGCAGATGCTGGTGGAAGGCCTGGCCATGGGCGCCTTCGCCACCTTCTACCAGAAGCTCAATGATCCGCTGGGCCGCAAGCTGATGCAGCTGGTGATGACCGACGAGGCCTTCCACCACAAGTTCGGGAAGATCTGGGCCGATCGCACCATCCCCAAGCTGACGACGCAGGAACACGAGATCATCGAGGACTGGGCGGCCCACTGCTTCCAGGTGCTGCTGTTCAACCTGGTCTCGCCCAGCGAGCAGCGCGACCTCTATGAGGAGTTCGGCCTCGACCCCGACAAGGTGCTGGAAGAGATCCAGAAGCTGGCCACCGACGAGGCCCGCCGCGAGGACATGAAGGAATCGACCAACATCTTCCGGGTGTTGATCAAGACCCTGCTGAACGCCGGCATCATCACCGACCGCACCAAGGCCTTCTACGGCATGTATGTGGACATGGATGAGCTGAAGTCCGAGGGCGACCGCATGGTCGGCGACGACATCGCCGAGGAAGGCATCGTCTATCTCCAGGCCATCAACTTCAAGGAACGCGCCCTGAAGCCGGTGACCATCGCCGCCGAATAGGCCGCCCTTTCGAGGCCAACTTGCGACGCCCGCCGGCTGGTCCGGCGGGCGTCCTTGTTCCGGGCGCATTGTTTTCTTAGGGTCTGCGCCATGCAGACCCGTTCCCTCCGCCGCGCCGCCAGCCGTTTCGCCCCCGCCGCCGCCCTGGCCGCGGCGGTTCTGAGCCTGGCCGCGCCCGCCGCCGCCAAGGCGCCCGAGCCCGCCAGCCGGGTCGAACTGACCAGCATGACCGGCCGCTGGTATGAGGTCGCCCGCACCCCCAACGCCATGCAGAAGGCCTGCGAGGCCGCCACCGCCGACTGGACCCGCTCCGGCGCCGGCTATTCGGTGGTCCAGACCTGCCGCCGCGGCGCGCCGGACGGCCCGAAGAAGGAATGGAAGGCCAGCGCCACCCCGGTCGATCCGGTGAAGAACGCCAAGTTCAAGCTCAGCTTCTTCGGCGGCGTCATGAAGCAGGAATACTGGATCCTCGACCACCGCTCAGACCAGGGCTGGCTGATCATGGGCACGCCGGGCGGCAACTATGTCTGGCTGCTCTCCAAGGCGCCCCAGCTCAGCGCCGCGGTCCGCAACCAGGCCATCGCCCGCATCAAGCAGCTGGGCTACGACCCCGCCACCCTGGAGTTCCCGCAACAGGTGAAGTGAGGCGGCTGGCCACTTGCCCACAACCGTCTGTCCGACAAAGCAACGTGCTTCTCGATCCTGTGAAGCGCGGTGTCATCGGCAGGTTCAACCGGATCTTGAAGCAGCGCCTAGCCCGCGATCTCGCGGAGTTCGACTTCCGCTATTCGAACCGCGCGGGCCTCGGGATCACCGACAACATGCGCGCCGATGAGGCCGTGCGCGGCGTTGTCGGCAAGCGTCTGACCTACCGACAGCCTCGTAAAGCCGCGTAGCCGGAAGCAGAAGGTTCGGAAGATCCGAACGCTGCGGCGGAAGGCTAAGGAGCCTTCGGCTTAGCTTTCGTCGGACTCTTCGGTTTCGGCGCCCTAGGCTGCGGCGGGGTGGCAAGCATGCGGTTGACCACCTCGTCACGGCGGCGGGCGGCTTCCTCGTCGCTCAACTCGTCTTCTGTGGCTGGTCTATGGTCCATCATACCTACTCGATCATCACCGACGGTGAGGGGCTCGGCCCCAACGAACGCATTCTCCGCGAACTGGACTTCCCCGCAGCGCGGTTGCTGGCGGAACTCAACCTCACTCGCCACACCGCCAACGAAGCCATGAAGACCCTCGCGCTGCTGTACGAACGATACTCTCTCGATGAAGGGGCGGAGACCGGACCCAATAGGGACATCATCGCTGGGTGCTTGTTCCGAGACTCCATCGTTCAGTTTGTGGGCTGCTTCGGGAAGGCCAAGAAGGGTCAGCTCACAGATGAAATCTACGCCGCCGAAAGCGGCGGCTTAGAGTATCTTCAGTGGCTCCGCGATCTGCGAAACTCCTATGCGGCGCACGCCCACGGACCGCAGCGGCAATCTTCCGTTTCAGCATTGCCCGACCGACAGCCTGGAGAAGACGTGATTCATTTTGGGCTCCAGATCTACCAAGGACCTGAGCGCGACGCGTTGCCGGACATGATCGAGTTCATCCGCGTTGGCATCGCCGCGCTGGACGAGCAGATCAAGACCGTCACCGCCAACGTCATCGCCCAGATCAACCTGATGCCACCTGAGGCGATCAAGCGACTGCCCGCCGCGACCTTCACTGCGCCCCACCCAGGTCAACTCAATATCTCCCGGTCGGCCTTCCGCTCCACCCTCGCAGGATCGCCGCCGCAAGGGCGTGGAGATCCAAAGGATCGAAAACCCGGACCTCGGTAAGTTCACCGTTGCTCAAATCCACTAAGCCTGGGGCTTGGTATCTCAAGCGCATAAGTGCCCCCTTGCCTCCGGAACGAACCCCGAACATGGTGGCCGCATGGATCTGGTTCTGACCACCTGCGCGCCGGTCTCGCGGCCTGAGATCACCCAGGCGGTGACGCGCGGCGCGGCGCGGTTGCTGGCGGCGCTGGGCTATGCGCCGCTGACCGAGGTCTGCCTGCCCAATGGACGCCGGGCCGACCTGATGGCCTTGGGCCGCCGCGGCGACCTGTTCATCGTCGAGGTGAAGTCGAGCCTGGAGGATTTCCGCACAGACCTGAAGTGGCGGGAATATGAACCCTATTGCGACGCCTTCGCCTTCGCTGTGGCCCCGGAATTTCCCAAGGAGGTCCTGCCGGACGACCCGGGCCTGATCGTCGCCGACGCCTTTGGCGGGGCGGTGCTGCGCGAGGCCCCGGTGGCCAGTCTGGCCGGAGCCCGGCGCAAGGCCCTGACCGTGGCCTTCGGGCGACTGGCCGCCCTGCGGGCCGGCGCGGCCCTGAGCCTCTAAGTCCCTAACGCGGGGCGCGCTTGGCCAGGATCCGCTGCAGGGTGCGCCGGTGCATGTTCAGCCGTCGGGCGGTTTCCGAGACATTGTGGCCGCACAGCTCATAGACCCGCTGGATATGCTCCCAGCGCACCCGGTCGGCGCTCATGGGGTTTTCCGGCGGGGCGGCCACGTCGCCGGGCAGGGCCAGCAGGGCGCGGGCCACGTCGTCGGCGTCGGCGGGCTTGGACAGATAGTCCACCGCCCCGGCCTTCACCGCAGCCACGGCGGTGGCGATATTGCCATAGCCGGTCAGCATGATGATCTTGGCGTCGGGGCGGGCCTCGCGCACGGCCTCTACCACCTTCAACCCCGTGCCGTCCTCCAGGCGCATGTCCAGCACGGCGAAGGCGGGGGGATAGACCTTCACCGCCGCCAGGGCCTCTGTGACGCTGGCGGCCAGCACCGGCTCGAAGCCCCGCCCCTCCAGCGCCCGGCCGAGCCGGGTTCGAAGGGCCGTGTCGTCATCCAAGAGCAGCAGGCTCTTGTCTGGCAAGACGTCGATCTGGGTGCTCAAGTCGTTCATGAACCGCCACCCGCGCGTGCGGGCCTCCCTCCGTGCGTGTATCGATACTGGGGCGCACTGGCGTCAGACTGCAAGTCCCAACGGGTTCTGCGTCACGCGTGATCAAGTTCTATCCGGCTCCGCGGCCAGCGGACCGTGACCACGGCGCCCCGCGGGCGACCGTTCTGGAAGGTCACCACCGCGCCGGTGCGCTCCAGAAGCGTCTTGGAGATGAAGAAGCCCAGGCCCATGCCGATATGGCCGGTGCGCGAGCCCTCCGCCCCCGGACGGCTGGTCACATAGGGCTCGCCCAGCCGGGCCAGGATCTCCGGGGCGAAGCCCGCGCCGTCATCGCGAACCTCCAGGGCGACGGTGTCGGCGTCGAACCGGGCGGTGACCAGAACCTCGGAGGCGGCGAAATCCACGGCGTTCTCCACGAAGGAACTGATGGCGTGGATCACCTCGGGCATGCGGGCGAGGCCGGGCTTTCGCACGCCTGGCGCGCCGGTGACGATGGCCTCCAGCCGCACGCCCTTCACGTCGCGATGGGGCTCGATCACCTCCTGCAGGAGCTGCAGCAGGCTCATGCGTTCGTGAACCTGGTCCGAGGCGTCCGGCGCTTCGGTCAGCCGGGCGAGGATTTCCCGACAACGCTGGGCCTGGGCCATCAGCAGGTCGGCGTCCTCGCGAATCTGCGGCGTCGTCGCCTCCCGGGCCATTTCCTTGGCGACGAAGATCGGAAGAGCACACGTCTGAACTCCAGTCACGTCGTAATCTCGTATGCCGTCTTCTGCTTGAAAAAAAAAACACCAATTCCACATGATCCGTATTCTTCTACAGTACTCCTTTCACCCACACGTACAACCCCGCACACTGACTACATCTGCTGCGTAACATA
>CALEOQ010000556.1 GCA_937910255.1 uncultured Caulobacteraceae bacterium
GCGTGTGCTCTTCCGATCTGGGCGTCGAGCTGGTTCAGCATGGGTCGGCGGGCCAGTTCTAAGGCCTCGGCCGTGGGCGGCGCGGCGACGAAGCCGGCGGCGGTATGGCGCACGGTCTCAATGACCTCGTCCAGGCGGCGCGCCTCAGGCGTCACCTCCGCATAGAGGGCGATGTCATGGGGTTCCGTCAGACGGCCGTCGAGCTGGGCGGTGGGGGAATAGGTGCGCCCCTGCCGCCGGCGGGTCTCCTCGACCACGGCGGTCTCCAGCAGGGCGGTCAGGACCATGGCCGCGGCCCGCGCCTCGATCGGGCCGATCGCCGGCCGCGTCCAATAGAGGTGGGCGGCGCTGCGCCCGGCCGGACCCTGATGGGTCACTTCGATCGGTCGCGGCGGCGCGGCGGAATAGTCGAGGGGCGGACGTTCAGGTCCCGGCCGGTGCGGCGGCCGGGCCGGGCGCGCGCCCAGGGAGCGGGCGGCCAGCAGGATCGCATCGTCTTCGCTGATATCCCCCACCAGGGTCAGCTCCACCGGGCCGGTGGTGAGGAAGGGCGTCAGGGCGGCCTTCAGGTCCGCAGGGTCGAGACGGCGATAGGTGTCCGGGTCGGCGGCCGCGCCGGCGGTGTCGGGCCAGATGGTCCGGGCGAAGGCGGTCTCGACGGCCTCGACCGGGTTCAGCCGGGCCTCCTGTTCCAGGCTCGCCGCCAGCAGGGCCAGGGAGTCGGCCAGTTCGGCGTCGAAGCCCGGGGTGATGAGATGGGTCATGATCACCGCCATATGGGCCGGCGTCTGACTGGCGAAGCTCTGGGCGCTCACCACCAGGCCGGCTTCGGAGAGGCTGGCCTCGAAGTCCCAGTCCCACTCGGCGTTCAATTCCTGCAGGGCGCCGAAGCTGCGACCCTCCACCCCGGCCGCGGGCAGGACGGCGGCGGCGGCGGAGGCGAGCACGAAGGCCTCGGGGCTGAGCTCCCGGCCGCCAGGCCCCATCCGGATGCGGATCTGCACGAAGCCCGGCGCATTTTCGGTGGCCATGTGCTTCAGCACCAGGCCGTTGGCGAAGGTCACCCGCACCACCCCCTGGGCCAGGACCTCCCGGCGCACCACCCGGCCCTCGGGGCCGAAGTCGTAGATCAGGGGCTCCGGCGGCGGGAAGGAGGCCGCCAGGGGGGCGGCGGCGCCCGCGCGCCAGCCGGCCGTCACGGCGGGCGCCGACACGCCGGTGTCCTCGACCGAGAGGGTCGGCGGCGTGGCCTCGGGCCATAGGGCCTCGAAGTCGGCGACAAGGGCCTCGGGCGTCAGGCCCGAGGCGACGCGGCTGATCTGGCGCATGGTCTGATGGGGGGCGAGGAAGGGCCGTCCATATTCTTCGTGACGGATCAGCTCGTCGGCCATCTCCGCGGCCGTGGCGCTGGCGTAGCTGGGCAGGGCGCCACGCGCATAGGCCCGCTGGCTGGCCACCGCGGCGTCGATCTCGGCCTGGGTCGGCCCCTCGGCGGCGAAACTGCGCAGGGTCGCCTGGGCCAGCCGCAAGCCCTCCAGCCCCCTTTGCGGGGCGTGGGTCGCGCGGGCGCAGGCCACCTGGCGGGTTTCGTACCAGTTCGGCCCCTCGAACCCCAGATAGTAGATCCCCGGGGTCGCGGCCGCCGCCCGGCTCAGGCGCTGGTTGACGATGCTGAGCAGGAGGGTCTCACGCAGCTCGTCGGCCGGATCATAGACGTCATCCTCGGCCACAGGGGTGTTGCGACAGGCCAGGCTCTGGGCCGGCAGGCGGCCAGGCGTCAGGACCAGAGCCACCGGCGTCCTCGGCGGCTCGGGCGCAGGGGTGGTCGGAATCCGGGGGCGCGCGCCGGCGCCGGCCCAGCCGCCGAGGCGGCGCTCCAGCTCGGCCGCCATGTCATCGGCATCGAGGTTTCCGGTGACGATGATGACGCTGCGGTCGGGGCGATACCACTTGGCGTGGAAGGCCCTCAGATCCTCCGGCGTCAGGGCGTTCAGGGTGGCCACGGACCCGGCCGGGGTCAGATTGTCCTCGGGCCGGAAGTGGAAGCTGGTCTCTTGTTCGTCCGTGGCGTCGCCCGAGCGCAGCCGGTCCAGGCGTTCGGCCAGGACGACCCCCCGTTCGGCGGCCACTTCCTCGGGGCGGAACAGCTGGCCATCCCCCACGTCGCGCAGCCAGTCGAGGCCGCGGGCCATGTTGGCCGCGTCGGGGGTCGGCAGGTCCAGGTGATAGGTGGTGGTCCAGCGGCCGGTGAAGGCGTTGTGATCCCAGCCGGACGCAGCGCCGGCCTGGGCCATCACCTGCTCGATCTCGCCATCGGCGAAGTTGCGGGTGGAGCGGAAGGCCATGTGCTCGACGAAGTGGGCGACCCCGCGGTTGTCCGCGCCCTCGGCCTGGCTGCCGGCCTGAACCATCAGGCGGAACGAGACGCCGTCGGCGCCGGCCATGGGCAGGATCATATAGGCCAGCCCGTTGGACAGCTCGCCCCGCACCAGGTCGGGATGCTCGTCCTGGGCCGAGGTTGGGCCTGCGCAGCTTCCCACCGACAGGGCGATCCAGCCTGCAAGGATGCACTTCGCCCAGAATCGTCCCACGAACCGCCCCCCGCCAGCCCGAACAAAACAGAAACGCCCGAAGCTCTACCTACAATAGGTTGTCGGGACTCGCCAACCCCTGTTGCGCCGGTTGCCTGCGGGGCCCGGACTCAGTCCAGGCCCAGGCTCTTGCGATAGTCGGGGTGCAGCAGGTCCTGATATTCTTCGTGCCGCTTGATATAGCTGGCGAAGAAGGGGCAGACCGGCATCACCGCCTGGCCGTGCTCGCGGGCGTAGTCCAGGCCTGCGCGGACCAGTTTGGAGCCCACGCCCTTGCCCTCGAAGGCCGGCGGCACCTCGGTGTGGGGAAAGAGGATGCCGGTCTTCAGCAGCCGGTATTCGGCATAGGCCACGTCGTCCCCGACGCGGATCTCGAACCGTCGGTCATCGGTATTGTTGATCACCGGCAGGTCATCGGGGTCGGCCATGGCGGGCTCCTGGAACGGGTTGAGCCCCCAAAGAAGCACGGGTCCCGGGCGCAAGAAAGGCCGACGTCGCCGTCGGCCTTTCCAGAGGACCAAGAGGGTCGCAGAAGCTCCGGTCAGGAGCTTTCAGGTCAGCTTAGCGCTGGGCCAGCTCGATGCCGGCCACGGCGGCCAGTTCGGCGTCGCCGACCTTTTGCAGGGTGGCTTCCACCGTCGACTTCACGCAGCGGGCCTGGGCGGCCTGGCGGAAGGTTTCGCTGGTGGTTTCACGCAGGCAGACCGAGCGGGCGGCGCCCTGGATGTCGGCGTGGATTTGCTCGGCCGACTTGCCGGCGAGGGAGACCTTCACGCCTTGGGCGAAGGCCGGAGCGGAGATGGAGACGGCCGCGACGGCGGCGAGAGCAGCGATACGAGCGATCATTTTTTCAGTTCCCGAAAAGGGGGTTGATGACAACCACTTTGCGGGGCGTTCCTCTGGCGGCCTTCGTCGTCGATATGCGTCGTTGCCGGCCGCCTTGAGACAGGTCTTAGCCGCCCTTTCCCCTGGGTCACAAGCTACAATTTTGCGACGCAACATCGCAGTGTTGCGCTGCGGCATGATCGGGCGCCGCTGGTCAGGTTTTAGGCGCCGGGGACTCTGGCCAGGGGATGAGCGGCTCCAGAAGCCTGTAGGTGGAGGCGTCGAGCACCGCCACGCCCGGCAGGGTCAGGTCGCGCCACACCTCGAGCGGGTCGATGGGGTTATGCGCCGCGATGAAGGCGCTCATGGCCGCGCCGTGCGTGATGACGGCGACCGCGCCGTCCGTGGACCTGCGGGCCGCGACGTCGATCGCCGCCTGGAACCGCATCAGGACGCTGTGGGCCGACTCGCTTCCGATCACTGTCGCGTCGGGGTGGGCGAAGAAGGCCGCGATGCGCGCCTCAAGGACGCCTGGCGCCACGAAGCCCAGGCCTGTGCGGTCGTTCTCCTGCAGGCCATCCAAGGGGCGGAAGGGCAGCTCCAGCGTCATGGCGACCAGGGCGGCGGTCTCCAGGGTCTTGGGCTCGGGGCTGGCGAAGATGCTGGCCACGCCCCTGGAGCGACAGCCCTCGGCCAGCCAGTCGCACCGTGCGCGTCCCGCCGCCGACAGGACCCAGCGGTGGGAGATCACCTCCGGCGTGATCTCCGGGGGCGCATGCTTGATCAGGAGGAGTTCGCCCATGGTTCAGTACGGCCCTTGCCAGGATCAGGCTGGACGCCAGTCGGCGACGAGCGTGTAGGCCCCTGGAAGGGTCGGATCGTTCCAGTCGGGGTGCTCCTGGAACGCCTTTACTCGGAAGCCCGCGGCCAGCGCCGCCCCCAGGACCTCGGCCAGGGTCCAGAACCGGTACTGGCATTCTCCAAGGACCCGACCCTCGCCGGTCGGGTCGGGCACGGGCGCCCGGACGAGGTCAGCGGAAAAGTAGTCCGTCGCCTGCCCGGGATAGGCCGGGAACAGCTTGCGCTGGACGGGGTGGAATTCATGCAGGACCAGCGTTGCGCCCGCGTCGCAGAGCCGCCCCATGACCCGGAAGAAGGCCGCGATATCGAGATGGTAGTGGAGGATGCCGAGCTCCATGACCAAGGCGTCGAATGCGCCCAGGCCAAGATCGGCCGCCGCCATGATGTCGGACAGGACGTAGTCGAGGCCCACCTGAGCCGCGCTCGCCAGTTCGGCGGCGTAGCGCCGATTGTCTTCGGCGAAATCAATGACAGTCACCTGCGCGCCCAAGAGGGCGAGGCTGACGGCGAGGCGGCCGTGCGACCCCTGCACGTTGCAGATTCGCTTTCCAGCGACCGAGCCCAGGTGGGGGAGGATGCGCCGCGCAGCCTTTTCCGGGTCGGTGCGCAGACGTAGGGCTTCGTCCGCCGGAGCGCCCAGGGCCGTCCGCCACGCCTGATAGCGTGCGGCGTTCCAGGCGGCTCTGTTGGTCTCTGTAATGTCGGCCGCGCCCTCGGAGTTCACCGCCTACCCCTCCACGGTCATCTGGGTCTGGATGACCAGGGCCAGCAGCCTGCCGGTCTCGTCGGTGATGCGGGTCTGCCAGACGCTGGAGCGGCGGCCGATGTGTAGCGGCGTGGCCTCGCCGGTGATGGTGGAGCCGACCTTGGCCGAGCCCAGGAAGTTGGTCTTGCTCTCCAGGGTCGTGGTGCGCGCGCCGGCCGGCAGGTTGAGGAAGCCGCCGATGGCGCCCAGGGCGTCTGCAAACGCCATGAAGGCGCCCCCGTGCAGGATGCCGCCGGCGGTGCAGAGATCCTCGCGGACGGCGAGCGTCCCCACCACCCGGTCCTTGGCCCGCTCAAGGATCTGAAGACCCATCAGGTCGGCGAATGGCATGCCGGTGGTCGGCGGGTTCATGGCCTCGTTCTCCCTCGTCTGGCCCCGGCGTCTCTCGCCGCCGGGTTGCGCGGGGCCATCCTAGCCCCTAGGTGAAGGGGGACGAAGCCGCGGCCGGTCGGGCCGATGCGGCGGCGCGCTTGCGCGCGTTCATGCGGCGGCGTAACCAACGCACCGCCTTACAACATTCAGGAGAGACTTTGATGGGTTACCGGGTGGCCGTCGTCGGCGCCACGGGCAATGTGGGCCGTGAGATGCTGAATATCCTCGAGGAAGTCGAGTTTCCCGTGGACAAGATTCACGCGATCGCCTCGCGCAAATCCATCGGCGTCCAGGTGTCCTTCGGCTCCGAAACGGTGGCCTGCGAGGATATCGCCCAGTTCGACTTCTCCACTGTCGACCTGGTGCTGATGAGCGTGTCGGGCTCCTTCTCCAAGGAGTGGTCGCCCAAGATCGGCGCCGCCGGCCCCATCGTCATCGACAATTCCTCGGCCTTCCGGATGGACCCCGACGTGCCGTTGATCGTGCCGGAGGTGAACCCGGACGACGTCTCCTACGCCCACAAGAAGAATATCATCGCCAATCCCAACTGCTCGACCGCCCAGCTGGTGGTGGCGCTGAAGCCGCTGCACGAGCGGGCGAAGATCAAGCGGGTGGTGGTCTCGACCTACCAGTCGGTCTCCGGCGCGGGCAAGGAGGGCATGGACGAGCTCTGGGATCAGACCAAGGGCGTCTTCGTCCTCGGCGCGCCGCCGCCCAAGAAGTTCCCCAAGCAGATCGCCTTCAACGTCATCCCCTTCATCGGCGCCTTCAACGACGACGGCTATACCGACGAAGAGGCCAAGATGTGGAACGAGACCCACAAGATGATCGACCCGGCCATCAAGCTGACGGTCACCTGCGTGCGCGTTCCGGTGATGGTCGGCCATGCCGAGGCGGTGAACATCGAGTTCTACAACCCCCTGGACGAGGACGATGCCCGCGACCTGCTGCGCGACAGCCCCGGCCTGGTGGTGATCGATAAGCGCGACGAGACCGGCTACATGACGCCCAAGGAGGCCCAGGGTGAGTTCCCGGTCTTCGTCAGCCGCATCCGCAACGATCCGACGGTGGAGCACGGCCTGAACCTGTGGGTGGTGGCCGACAATCTGCGCAAGGGCGCAGCGCTCAACGCCATCCAGATCGCCCAGCTGCTGGACGAGCGCGGCCTGATCAAGACCAAGGCCATAGCCTAGGTTCAAAGGCTTTAGACTGATGTGAATGGGCGGCCGTCCCGCGGTCGCCCATTTGCATGTCCGCTTCCCGCCAGTCCGGCCCGGGTCTGCGCTTGTGAAGCCTGACCGAAGGCCTAGGTAAGGGGCCGCGCCGCAGAGGCGCGCAGATCGGAAGAGCACACGTCTGAACTCCAGTCACGTCGTAATCTCGTATGCCGTCTTCTGCCTGAAAAAAACAAGTCACTCACTCACCTCTTCTTCCGTCTTCTTCTTGACACCCCTACCTCATCCCCCCCAACTATCGCACCACATCTGCAGCCCACCACCACACGT
>CALEOQ010000557.1 GCA_937910255.1 uncultured Caulobacteraceae bacterium
TTTTTTTTTTTCAAGCAGAAGACGGGATACGAGATTACGACGTGACTGGAGTTCAGACGTGTGCTCTTCCGATCTTGTTCAACTTCGAGGGCGGCTGCTACGCCAAGGCGATCAAGTTGTCGCGGGAGGCCGAGCCCGACATCTACAACGCCTGCTTCCGCTTCGGCACCGTGCTGGAGAACGTCGTCCTCAAGGGGGCAGGCGCCAGATCAAGGGCGGGGGAAAGCGCGTTCACGGCTGCGACTCCTAGCCGGATTTGGCGTGAAACGGAACGGGAACATGTTATGAGGCAGGTCTATGGCCGACGACGCCGCCCTCCCCGCAGATCTGTTGCCGGCCGCCTTCGCCGACTGGTTCGCCACGCGCGGCTGGGCGCCGCGGGCCCATCAGCTGGAGATGGTGGCGCGCGCGCGGGCCAGGCGCGACGCCCTGCTGATCGCCCCCACCGGCGGGGGCAAGACGCTGGCCGGTTTCCTGCCCAGCCTGATCGAACTGGCGCAGCGACCCCCGGCCAATACGCCCCGGGGAATCCACACCCTCTATATCTCGCCGCTGAAGGCCCTGGCCGTGGATGTGGAGCGCAACCTGGCGACGCCGATCCGCGAGATGGGCTTGTCCATCGTCGCCGAATCCCGCACCGGCGACACTGGCGCGGCGCGACGCCAGCGCCAGCGGGTCAAGCCGCCGGACATCCTGCTGACCACGCCTGAGCAGCTGGCCCTGTTCTGCGCCTGGGAAGGGGCGCGGGCCTATTTCGAGGACCTGTCCTGCATCATCCTCGATGAGATCCACACGCTGCACTCCACCAAGCGGGGCGACCTGCTGGCCCTCGACATCGCCCGGCTGCAGACCTTCAGCCCCAATCTGCGCCGGGTGGGCCTGTCGGCGACGGTGGACGATCCCGACGTCATCCGCCGCTGGATGGGCTTTCATGCTGGGGACGGAAACAGCGCTGAGCCGGCGGTCGATCTGGTGCTGGGTCCGGCCGGCACGCCGCCGATCGTCGAGGTGCTGCTGTCCGAAGGCCGGGTGCCCTGGGCCGGCCACACCGCTCAGCACGCCATGGCCGAGGTCTATGAGGTCATCAAGACGGCGAAGACGGCGCTGGTCTTCGTCAACACCCGCTTCCAGGCCGAGTTCGCTTTCCAGGAGCTGTGGCGGCTGAACGAGGACGCCCTGCCCATCGCCCTGCACCACGGGTCGCTGGCCGCCGAGCAGCGCCGCAAAGTGGAGGCGGCCATGGCCCGGGGCGAGCTGCGGGCCGTGGTCTGCACCTCCACCCTCGACCTCGGCATCGACTGGGGGGATGTGGACCTGGTCATCCAGCTCGCCTCGCCCAAGGGCGCCTCGCGGATGGTGCAGCGGATCGGCCGGGCCAACCACCGGATGGATGAGGCCAGTCGCGCCCTGTTCGTGCCGGCCAACCGCTTCGAGATGCTGGAATGCCAGGCCGCCCGGGAGGCCATCGCCGAGAACCGGTTCGACGGCGATCCGCCGAGGGTCGGCGC
The DNA here is from genome assembly GCA_937910255.1 of uncultured Caulobacteraceae bacterium. Lineage (GTDB taxonomy): Bacteria > Pseudomonadota > Alphaproteobacteria > Caulobacterales > Caulobacteraceae > Phenylobacterium. Next base: position 1,509 of record CALEOQ010000557.1, read on the forward strand.
CCTGGACATCCTGGCCCAGCACGTCATGGGCTGCGCCTGTTCCGAACCCTTCGACGCGCTAGCCCTCTACGACGAGATCCGCACCTGCGGCCCCTATCGGGCGCTGGCCTGGGAGGACTTCGAGCAGGTGGTCGATTTCGTCTCCACCGGCGGCTACGCGCTTAGGGCCTATGACCGGTTCCGCCGGATCGTGAAGGGCCAGGACGGCCTTTGGCGGGCGCGCAATGCCGAGACCATCCTGCGCCATCGGCTGAATGTCGGCGCCATTCTCTCGCCCGCCGTGCTCAGCGTCCGGATCGCCGGCCGCGGGGGCCGCGCCGGGCGCAAGGTGGGCGAGGTGGAGGAAGGCTATTTGGAGGCCCTGGAGCCTGGCGACACCTTCATCTTCGCCGGCCAGGTCTGGCGGCTGATGGGGGTGACGGCGCTGGACGTGCTGGTCACGCCCGCGCCGGCCAGCGATCCCAAGCTGCCCTCCTGGGGCGGGTCGAAATTCGCGCTCTCCACCTTCCTCGCCAAGCGGGTGCGCGAGCTGATGTTCGACCAGAGCCACTGGTCGGTGCTGCCCGGCGACGTGCGCGAATGGCTGGAGCTGCAGCGGGACCGCTCGCTGATCCCGGCCGAGGACGAGATGCTGGTGGAGACCTTCCCGCGTGGCAAACGCCACTTCATGGTCTGCTACCCGTTCGAAGGCCGCCTGGCCCACACCACGCTGGCCATGCTGATGACAAGACGGCTGGAGCGGATGGGGGCGGCGCCCCTGGGCTTCGTCTGCAACGACTATGCGCTGGCCGTCTGGTCCCTCAACCCCATGGACGGGGTCGACCTCGACGCCCTGTTCGCGCAGGACATGCTGGGGGACGACCTCGAGGACTGGCTGGCCGAGAGCTACATGATGAAGCGCGCGTTCAAGGGCTGCGCCATCCTGGCCGGCCTGATCGAGCGGCGGTTCCCCGGCGCGGAGAAGTCCGGGCGGCAGGTCACCTTCTCGGCCGACCTCGTCTATGACGTCCTGCGCCGGCACGAGCCAGATCACCTGTTGTTGCGCTGCGCCCGCGACGATGCGGCCACCGGCCTTATCGACGTGGCCCGGGTTGGCCATATGCTGGCCCGGATCCAGGGCAAGATTCGCCACGCCGTCCTCGACCACCTCTCGCCCTTTTCGGTCCCCATGCTGCTGGAGATCGGCAAGGAGCGGGTGCCTGGGGCGGCCGGCGAGATGATCCTGGCCGAAGCCGCCGAAGACCTGATCGCCGAAGCCAGTTCATGACCGCCCTCGTCCGCACGCCCGCCCCCGCCCCCTACGCCTTCGCCCAGAGTCCGTGCGGCGGTCTGGAGATGGAGATCCTGGGCGCCGCCCTGCGCATGCGCGCCTCCGGCGCGCTGTTTGATCTCGCGCATCAGGCCCTGATCGTCGCCGACCTGCATTTCGAAAAGGGCTCGGCCTATGGCATGCGCGGCCAGTTCCTGCCGCCCTATGACACCCGCGACACCCTCGACCGCCTGGAGGCCGAGGTGGCCGCCCTTGAGCCGCAGGTGGTGATCTTCCTGGGCGACAGCTTCCATGACGGCCGGGCCGAGGATCGCCTCGCGCCCGACGACGCCGCAAGACTGGTGGCGCTCGCCCGGGGCCGCACCCTGATCTGGCTGGTGGGCAATCACGACGCCGACGGTCCCCGCCGCCTGCCCGGCCAGGTGGTCGACACGCTGGCCCTGGGCCCGCTCATCCTGCGGCACGAACCCGAGCCTGGCGAGCAACCTGGCGAACTGTCCGGCCATCTGCACCCCTGCGCCCGGGTCAGTTCCGGCCGCGGCACGGTGCGTCGGCGGTGTTTCGCCACCGACGGCGCGCGAATGATCCTGCCGGCCTTCGGCGCCTATGCCGGCGGGCTGAACCTGAAGGACGTGGCGTTTGCGGGGCTGTTCGCCCGCCCGCCCCTGGCAGGCGCGCTCGGCCGCGACCGCGTGCATGCGGTGGGCTGGCGCTCGCTCACCGGCGATTGAGGCAGGCTTAGCGCCTCCGGAAGACCACCGAGGCCAGCCAGCCGGAGGTCAGCGCGATGAGCACCGAGACGATGCCGTAGAGCCAGGGCCGCTCATTGGCGAACAGGAAGAGCCAGCGCTCCAGGCCCGCCTTCTCCACCGTGATGGTCCGCGCCCGCCTCGAGACCGGCTCGCCGTTCTGGAAGAGGATGATCTCGGTCTGGTACTCGCCGATGGGGGCCGAGGTGGGCAGGTCGATCTCGGCCCGGAACAGGCCGCGGTCGACGAACCGCACGCCGTCATGGTCGGTGGCGTAGAGGTTGGCCTTCTCCTTCAGGCGGATCACCGCGCGGCGCCATTCCAGATAGTCGCCGCCCAGCCGGCTGACCACCACGTCGCGAACGCCGTAGCGGGTCTCGATCCGCTCTTCCTCAGGGGCGTTCATGGGCAGGTGGTCGATGCCGGCGCCCAGCCGGCGCAGGGTCGAGAAGCTGGCGATCTCGGTCAGGGGCCGCGAGGAGGCGGCCATGTAGAAGCCCGGCGCGCCTTCGAAGACCACCGGCCGTGAATTGATCCAGAGGCCGGCCACCCGCACCTTCCGCGCGATACGGATCGGCTGGTCAGGGCCGCGGACGATGACCACCACGTCGGAGGGCCGCGTCTCGGGATCGAACACCGCGCCATAGAGCACGATCTGCGCGCCGGAAAAGGCCGAGGTCACCCGGACATTGGCGTCGGTGAGGGCGGCCGAGACCGAGGGGCCGGGCTCGGGCACGAAGACCTCGGGGGGCGGAATGGCGGGGGTGACCACTATTCGCCTCCCCCGACCAGGATGAAGGGGTCCTCGGGGTTGATGAACAGCACCAGGCCCATCTGAAGCCCCATGATCAGCACGATCAGGCCCAGCACGGCGCGCAGTTCCTCGGCGCGGAAGCGGGACGAGGCCCGGGCGCCGAACTGAGCGCCCAGGACGCCGCCGAACAGCAGCAGGGTGGCCAGCACGATATCCACCGACTGGTTGCGCCCGGCCTGCAGGATGCTGGCCAGCGAGGTGGTGATGATGATCTGGAACAGGCTGGTGCCCACCACCACCCCAGCGGGCATGCGCAGGATATAGACCATGGCCGGCACCAGGATGAAGCCGCCGCCCACCCCCATGATGGCCGAGAGAATGCCGACGAACACCCCCAGGACCACCGGCGGGATGATGCTGATATAGAGGCGCGAGCGGGGGAAGCGGACCTTGAAGGGCAGGCCGTAGAGCCAGACGGGGCGGCGGTCGCGGCGCTTGGTGGTCGTCTGGCCCCGGCGCTGGCGCAGCACGGAGCCGACGGACTCCACCAGCATCAACCCGCCAATGAGGCCGAGGAAGATCAGGTAGGAAAGCGAGACCACAAGATCGGCCTGGCCCAGCAGGCGCAACCAGCGGAACACCTCCACGCCCAGCAACGCGCCCACCGCCCCGCCGGCGGCCAGGACGCCGCCCATGCGGAAGTCCACCTGGCGCTTGCGGCTGTAGGAGATGACGCTGGAGGCTGAGGAGGCGGCCACGTGGTTGGCCTCGCTGGCCACGGCGACCACCGGCGGAATGCCCATCCACAACAGGATCGGCGTCATCAGGAAGCCGCCGCCGATGCCGAACAGGCCGGAGATGAACCCTACGACCGCCCCAAGCAGCACAAGAACCCCGGCGTTCACCGAGACCTCTGCTATGGGCAGGTAGATATCCACGCCTTTAGCGCCTCACATACGAACAATGGCGCAGCGCGCCCGGCAGGTCGGACCGACGCGTTCGCCTCAACGCGTGAAGACAGAAAGCTTCGAAACCGTCGTTGTGTCGAGGGCGCCCGTGGCGGCCATGCCTTGATCGCGCTGATAGGCGGCCACCGCAAGACGCAGGGCCGGCGACGCCACGCCGTCCATGGGGCCCTGATAATAGCCGAGGCGCGAAAGGGCACGCTGCGCCGTCTGGACGGACGCCGGGGCGGCGCCCGCAGGCGCCGCAGCGCTGGCGGTGGCCGCCGGCGCAGTTGGCTTGAAGGCGCTGGCCGAACGCTCAGCGACAGCCTGGGCCGCCGGGGAGAGGGAGTCCTTGATGCGCTCGGCGCTGGCGGCGGCATCGTCGTCGCCCGCCTGGCCGGCGATCAGGAACCACTTATAGGCCTCAGCGGCGTTCTGGCTGACGCCAAAACCCTCTTCGTAGAGACGCCCCAGATTGTACTGGCTGTCCACCAGGCCAAGATCGGCCGCGCGGCGGAACCACTGGGCCGCGGTGGTGGAGTTCTTGGGGCCGCCCTGGCCTTCGAAATAATAGAGGGCGAGGTTGTGCATGGCCTTGCGGTCGCCGCCCTGGGCGGCGCGCTCGGTCCAGCGCCGGGCCTCGACCATGTCCTTGGCCAGGGTCTCGCCGCCCTGCTCATAGAGCTTGGCCAGATAGAACTGAGCCGGCGCATAGCCGAGATTGGCCACCCGCTTCAGGTCGTCCAGGCCGCCTTCGGCGCCGGACTCCACATTGCTCACCGCCTCGGCATAAAGGGCCGGCAGGTCTTCCCGGGTCTGGGCCGCAGCGCCCTCCGGATCGGTGAGAAGCTCCGGCGTCAGGGCCGACGCCGCCCGGGGCGTGCCCGTCTCGGCCAGTTCAGACTCCTGTCCGGCCTCGTCGCGGACGGCCGAAACAGCGCTGGCCACCCGCGCGGGCAGATCGCCTGACGGGTCGCCGCCGATCAGCGCCATGCCCGTGGCGGCCATGCCCAGGAAGGCCGCGCCGCCGGAGATCAGCAGGGCGGTCTGCAGGGTCGAGCCCGCCCGCTTCTTGGGACGCACCGAGAAGGCGCTGAACATCGAGCCGCCCGACTTGGACTCCTGCGACGGCTTGGCCTTGCGCCCCTTGGTCTCGGCCATCGGGGCCGCCCGCGCCGCGGCACGGGCCTGGGCGATCACCTCGCGGGTGGACAGGGTGCGGGTCTCGCCAGACTGCGGCCGAAGCGACGGCTGCGGTTCGACGAACTCGGCCTCGTCTTCGAAGCCGAAGTCGTCGTCGATCTCGGCGCGCACCTGAGGCGCGGCCTCGAAGCTCTGGGCGATGCTGCGGCGGGTGACGGGCGCTTCACGCTCGGGGGCGAAAGGATCGGCCGGGGGCTCGACGGCGAGCGCCGGCGGCGGGGCGCGGGACGGCGCCGGGGGATCGAAACCGTCGGCGGCCTCGAAATCCTCAGCCGCCAGCGGCGGACGCTCGGCCTCGGCGGAATAGGCGCCGGGGAAGCTCTCAGCCGACGGGGCGAAGGCCTGACGCACGAAGGGCTCGGCCTCATCCTCGGCCGCCGGGCCAGGTTCGGCTGGCCCGAAGCCGGCGAAGGGCTCCAGGTCGAACGGCGAGGCGGCAGGCTTGGGCGTCTCCGGGGCGGCCGGAGCCGGCGGCGGCGGCGGCTCGG
>CALEOQ010000558.1 GCA_937910255.1 uncultured Caulobacteraceae bacterium
GGCGTAGACGATTGCATAGAGGTGAAGCAAGATGCTGTCGAGTTGTATCGAAAGTTTGGGTTCTTTTTTTTTTTTTTCAAGCAGAAGACGGCATACGAGATTACGACGTGACTGGAGTTCAGACGTGTGCTCTTCCGATCTGCCGCCATCGTCGAAAGCCTGCGCATCTTTCCCGTCTCCCCCGAAGCCGCCATCATCCTGGAAAGCTAGCCGGGATCGAAACCGGGGGTAAGCCCGTTCGGAGGAGCATGATGAGCGAACTGAGAAACAATGCCGAGGCGGCCCGCTACGAGATGGACGAGCAGGGCCAGACCTCCTGGGCTGATTACCGCCTGAAGGGCGAGCGGCTCTATATCGATCACGTGGAAAGTCCGCCGGCCCTTCGGGGGACGGGCGCGGCCGGCCGGCTGATGAAGGCCCTGGCCCAGGACGCCCGTAACCGCGGCCTGAAGATCACGCCGATCTGCGGCTATGCCGCAGCCTGGCTTCGCCGCAGCCCCGAGTTCAAGGATCTGGTGTCATGAACGAAAAATCGCAGCCGGCTCAGCCGCCGCACGAACCCGGCTCGGACGCCGATCAGCGTCGCCGTGAGACCGAAAACAACCCGGCGCTCAGCCCCGTGGGCCCGCAGGGCGGGGCCGCGATTGCGCCTCTCCGGCGGGACACCGAGGCGCCGGAAGACTGATACGGAAACGGCCCTCCCGTGGGGGAGGGCCGCATCATCACGACATGTAGGGCGGCGGGCCTTTGTCAGGCGCGCGCCATGATGGCTTCGAGCGCCTGGGCCTTGACCTCGGCGTCCTCGGTCAGGCGACGGGCGATTTCCCGCACGCCCGGGGGATAGAGCTCCCCGCCGCCGGCGATTTCGGCGCTCAACCGCTCGACATCCCCCAGCGCCGCCTCGAGAGCGCGCACATGCTCACCCACCAGACTCCGGGCCTCTGACTGCAGTCGGCGCACGCGCTCGACCACAGCGGTATCTGAATTCGTCCGTTCGACAGTCGCCACCTTGCCACCGGCGGCTACGACGCTGAGAGACGGCGACATGGATCACCTCATCTATTGTTGGCGGGGCGGCGGCAAGTCCGAGAACACGTCTCGCCAAGACCAACCCCTGATCTGCAACATCTACGAATGGCGAAGCCGGAAGTTCCGTCACCACCTTCGTCAGATCGTCATGTGGGGCTTTTCGGCCACGGTCGTGAGGGGGTCAGCTGGCGACTTATGCTAGGGCGAGATGGAGAATTTCTGGGCGGGTCGGGATAGGTCGCCGACCGCCCCGGCGGCCCATGTGGGCGCCGGGGCGGGCAGCGTCTTGACCTCTCACCAGGTGACCGAAACCGTTGCGGCCAAGGCGTGGCTTTGGGCCTTGTCGTTGTGGTTCAGGCGATAGTCGAGGCTGATGCGGGTGCGATCCTGCACCTGGGCCTCAAGGCCCGCGCTCAGGCGAAGACCGGTGCGGCTTGCCGCGGCGGCGCGGGTCTCAAAGCTGGCTCCGTCCAGACGGGCATTGAGACGCGCGGACTCCTCGCCCAGGACCTGGGTGAGGAAGGCTGCGGCATGGGGCGTCACCCGCCAGCCGCCGAGGGCGGTGGTCTGGGTCAGCCGCACGCCCAGCCGCGCCTCCACCGCCTCGCGCGTGGCTTCGTCGAAGGCCAGGGCGGCCTGACCGCCGCTCTCGCTGACGGCGTCGCGTTCGGCGCGTTCGGCCGAGAGGCCAGCGGCCAGGGTTACGGCCGCCCCGCCGATGACCATGTCGCGACCGGCTTCGACATCGGCGAACAGGCTTTCGCCGGCCGCCTTGGCGTTCAGGTTTTCAATCCCGTCCGCCAGGGCGACCTTGCGCTGGGTCTTGTGCTGGTCCTGGCCGAAGCCCGCGACGGCGTGCGCATAGATGGGACCCTGGCGCCAGCCCCCATAGGCCAGACCGCGATAGGTGAAGACCTTGGCCTCGCCCATCAGCCCACCGTCGGTGGTGGCCTCGCCATAGGCCGCGGCGATCCCCAGGGTGAACCCGAGTCCCACCTGATGGTCGGCGCCGATGAGCAAGGTCAGGCCATCGGCGTCGTAGCCTTCGGCATTGGCGTCGCCATCCACGTCCCAGCGGGCGCCGGACGCCTGACCCCACACGCGCTGTGCGTCGCCGGGCGCCTGCAGCAGACGATCCTGGGTCTGGGACGTCAGGCTGCGGCTGGTGGAGATGAGAGCGTCGAGACCCACCGCATGGGTTTCCCCCGCCATGGCGCCCAGGGTCTGGCCGATCTCCGCCAGCTTCAGGCCCGCCAGGCGGGAGACGACCGGCGCCGAGCCGGCGACGGGCCGGGCGGCGGCGTCGGGACGGTTGGTGTCCAGCGCCGCGCCCACCGCCTGCCCGTTCAGCTTGCCGGCGATGAGGGCGAAGCGCTCCGGCGTCACCGCCAGGACGATGTTGTTCGTCCCATAGACCACATCGAAGCGCGCATTCTCGGGCAGACCCGCATCGGGCTGGACCAGTTGGGCGAAGGCGCCGGCGACGCCGCCCTCGGCCGTGACCACCTCGAAACGATCGCCGATGGCCGGGGTATAGGTGTTGGTGGCCGCGCCAGTGACGCCGCGGGTGATCGGTTTCAAGGTTCCGCCGGCGGTGAAGACGGCGCCGGCGCCGGTCAGGACAAGGGTGTCATGGTGGCCGGCGCCGAGGCCGGGGGTCGGGCCGTCGATATCCAACAACAGAGCGGCGCCAGCCATCTGGGTGACGTCGCCGCTCACCACCAGCCGACCCGGCGAGTTGCCGGGGGAGAGGACGCCGTTGGAGACCAGATCGCCCACAATGTGGCCGCCGCCGCTCACGGTGGCGCCAGCGCCGACCTGAACATGGCCGGTGAACTGGTTGTTGAAGCTCAACTGACCGCCCAGCACGCAGGCCCCGCTGTCGTTGCCGCCGGCGGTCAGGAGGTTCAGGTGCCCCTCTCCGACCTTCGTGAAGCAAGACTCTCCGCTCACCGCGCCGGTCAGCACCACATCATGGCCGCGGGTGTCGAACACACCGCCTTGGGCGACAAGGTTCTGGTCAAGGGTCATGTCCCCAGCCACGCCAAAGGCGCCGCCGCCCATGGTGACAGTCCCGCCCGTCGGACCCGCCGAGCCGGATGCCCCGACAATCACCGACCCTTCGCCGATGCTCAGCTCCAGCAGGTCATTGGCGCCTGAGAGCAGGAGCTCGCCGCCGCCCATCTTGTGGACCACCCCGCTCAGGCCGCCTGTCGTCACTACGTTGAACTGCCCGGTGTCGAAGGTCGCGCCGGAACCCTCGCCCACGAAGGTCTGGGTGAGGGTCATGTCGCCCGCGACGCCGAAGCTGCCGCTGGAGCCGATACGCACGACGCCGCTGGCGGCGCCGGCCGAGCCGGATGCCCCGACAATCACCGACCCTTCGCCGATGCTCAGCTCCAGCAGGTCATTGGCGCCTGAGAGCAGGAGCTCGCCGCCGCCCGTCTTGTGGATCACCCCGCTCAGGCCGCCTGTCGTCACTACGTTGAACTGCCCGGTGTCGAAGGTCGCGCCGGAACCCTCGCCCACGAGGGTCTGGGTGAGGGTCATGTCGCCCGCGACGCCGAAGCTGCCGCTGGAGCCGATACGCACGACGCCGCTGGCGGCGCCGACCGAGCCGGATGCGCCGACAACCACCGAGCCTTCGCCGATGCTCAGCTCCAGCAGGTCATTGGCGCCTGAGAGCAGGAGCTCGCCGCCGCCCGTCTTGTGGATCAGCCCGCTCAGGCCGCCCGCCGCCACCACGTTGAACTGCCCGGTGTCGAAGGTGGCCCCGGAACCCTCGCCCACGAAGGTCTGGCTCAGGGTCATGTCGGCTGTGACGCCGAAGCTGCCGCCGGACCCGATATGGACGACCCCATTGGCGGCGCCGACCGAGCCGGGGGCGCCGACCAAGACCGACCCTTCCTGGATGTCCAGGCCGGACAGGGCGTTGGAGCCTTCGAGCACCAGCGCGCCGGATCCCCACTTGGTCAGGGCCCCGCCTCCGGACAGCGGCCCGGTCAAGCTCATCCTGTGCCCTGCGGTGTTCACGGCGCCCGTCTGGCTCTCGCCGATATGGATGGTCGACGCCAGGACCGTGGCCTGGGTGGCCAAGAGGTAGCCGCTCCGGGAAAGTTCGATCGGCGCGCCGCCCAAGACGTCAGGGCCGCCCAGGGCGACCCCGCCACCCGTAATGTTCATTCCGGCGAAGCTGTTGCTTGATCCGGCCAGGGTCAGGACGCCGTCTCCGGTCTTGGTCAGGACCCCAGGACCGGTCAAGACGCCCGAGAGGGTGAGGTCATGCCCCGCCGTATCCACTGTCCCGCCCGCCGACAGAAGGGTGAAGTCGTTCTCCAGGACCCCGGAGTTCGCCATGGTCAGGACGCCGCCGTCGAACACGGGGATCACGACGCCCGACTGCAGCTGCTCGATCGTGTACGGCGCGGTGGTGTCGATGGTCGGCGGGGGCGGGGGAGTCGGGTCAGCGGGAGCGGGAGCGCCGCCGCCGCCGCCGCCAGCCTCCACGGCCGCGCCGATGTCGGTGCCGAAGATGTAGCGATAGGTGAGGAGGATCTTCGAGCCGGCGACCAGGGCGCCGATATTGAAGCCCAGGCCGATGGTGTTGTCACCGTCGCCGACATTCGTGCCGGCCAGATAGGACGCCGTGTCCTCGGTCCAATAGGTGACCGCGGCGTTATGCGTCACATCGCTGTTCGAATAGAGGCCGATGACATATTTCGAAGCCAGGGCCTCAGCGTAGACGAGGTCTTCCTCAGGCACGCCGTCTGCGCCCCGCACATTGTTGGTCGAGCTCGAGTCCCCTGACGCGGCGATGGCGTCCGGATCGATATAGCGCGAAAAGGTCAGGTCGGTGAGGTCGGTCAAGGCCTCGATGGTCGTGCCGATATTGAGCTGCTGACCATCGGCGTCGAACGCATAATCGTGGGTGATGTTCAGCACGCCAGCCAGGACGCCGGTCCAGACGGCGCGCTGGTCATAGGTCTGGCCGTCGTATTCGACGCCGTTATAGCTGGTCAGAACGCCGGTGATCCCGGTTCCGCCATCATTGTTGTTGCTGGCGCTGAAAGCCGAGCCCGCCGAGCCGCTGACGGTGAAACCTTCGAAGGCCGATCCGGGGGTCAGGTAATCATAGGCGGGGTTGAACACGCCCGAGCCTGTGCCGTCATAGAGCACGCCAGGCGAGGCGTTGCCGCCCACCCCCAGCGTCCCCTTGTCGCTGAGGCCGATCTTCAGATAGTCGCCGGCGAGAATTTCGCTTGGCGATCCATCGGCGTGGGCCGGTGAGGCGGCCAGGGCCGCGAGGCCCGCAACCAGGGCGAGAACCGAGATTTCCGCGCCCGAACGACGGGACGCGGAGCGGCTGCAATTGAAAACGACTGACATGAAACCCCCCAAATGAGGGTTTGCGACCTACGGCCCAGCTGTGAGTGCAACAACAGCGGCGCAGGCCCTATGTGCGCGATCTGGGCGTGCGGGCGCCGGGCTTGGGCAGTCACATTGGAGGCGCACGACGGGCCGCTCACCTATGCGCGTGCGACCCAACCGAGGCGGGCACAGGCTGGGCGCGAAAGGTAGGTCGCCGGTGGCGCGAAGCCCTCTACAACTTCCCCTTCCGGAACCGCTCCTGGGCTTCGGCGCGGGCCTCGGCCTTGACGCGTTTCACGGCGGAGCGGTCCACGGTCTCGCCTTCGCCGGTCAGCGCTTCGTTGGCGAATTCCAGGTCCATGAGCTTCAGGCGCTTGATCTCGTCGCGCAGGCGGGCGGCGGTCTCGAACTCCAGGTCGGCGGCGGCCTGGCGCATCCTGCCCTCCAGGTCCCGCAGGGTGGCCTTGAAGTTGTCGCCCATGAAGGGCTTGGCCTCCTCGGCCAGCTCGGTGCGGACCAGGGGGCGGTCCTTCTCATAGGCGCTGGCGAGGATTTCCTTGATCTGGCTCTTCACGCTTTCGGGCGTGATGCCGTGGGCGGCGTTGTATTCCTCCTGCCGCTCCCGACGGCGCTGGGTCTCGGCCATGGCCCGCTCCATGGAGCCGGTGATGCGGTCGGCATAGAGGATCACCCGGCCGTCGATGTTCCGGGCCGCCCGGCCGATGGTCTGGATCAGCGAGGTCTCCGAGCGCAGGAAGCCCTCCTTGTCGGCGTCCAGGATGGCCACCAGCCCGACCTCGGGGATGTCCAGGCCTTCGCGCAGCAGGTTGATCCCCACCAGCACGTCAAAGACGCCCAAGCGCAGGTCGCGGATGATCTCGATGCGCTCGATGGTGTCGATGTCGGAGTGCATGTAGCGGACCTTCAGGCCCTGCTCATGCATGTACTCCGTCAGGTCCTCGGCCATCTTCTTGGTCAGCACGGTGATCAGGCCGCGATAGCCCTGGGCGATGGTCTGGCGGACCTCGTCGATGACGTCGTCCACCTGGGAGAAGCCGTCCTTGGAGACCGGGCGCACCTCCACCGGCGGGTCGATCAGGCCGGTGGGGCGGATCACCTGTTCGACGAAGACGCCGCCGGTCCGCTCCATCTCCCAGGACCCCGGGGTGGCCGACACATGCACCGTGTCGGGCCGCATGGCGTCCCACTCCTCGAACTTCAGCGGGCGGTTATCCAGGCAGGAGGGCAGGCGGAAGCCGTATTCGGCCAGGGTGAACTTGCGCCGATAGTCCCCGCGGTACATGCCGCCGATCTGCGGCACCGCCTGGTGGCTCTCATCGACGAACAGCAGGGCGTTCTCGGGGATGTATTCGAAGAAGGTCGGCGGCGGCTCGCCGGGCCGGCGGCCGGAGAGATAGCGGCTGTAGTTCTCGATCCCGGCGCAGGAGCCGGTGGCCTGGATCATCTCGATGTCGAAGGTGGTGCGCTGCTCCAGGCGCTGGGCCTCCAGCAGCTTGCCGTTGGCCACCAGCCATTCCAGCCGCTCCTTGAGCTCGGCCTTGATCTGCACCACAGCCTGGTTGAGCGTCGGCCGCGGCGTGACGTGGTGGCTGTTGGCGTAGATCTTGATCCCGTCCAGGTCGGTGATCTTCTTGCCGGTCAGGGGGTCGAACTCGACGATGGTCTCCACCTCGTCGCCGAACAGGCTGACCCGCCAGGCGCGATCCTCGTAGTGGGCGGGGAAGATCTCGATGGTGTCGCCCCGCCGGCGGAAGGTGCCGCGCTCGAAGGCCTGATCATTGCGCTTGTACTGCAGGGCCACGAGATCGGCCATCAGCTGCTTCTCGTCCACCCGCTCGCCCGGCGCGAGGGTGAAGGTCATGGCCGTGTAGGTCTCCACCGAGCCGATGCCGTAGATGCAGGAGACCGAGGCCACGACGATGACGTCGTCCCGCTCCAGGATCGCCCGGGTGGCCGAGTGGCGCATCCGGTCGATCTGCTCGTTAATCGAGGAGTCCTTCTCGATATAGGTGTCGGTCCGGGGCACATAGGCCTCCGGCTGGTAGTAGTCGTAGTAGGACACGAAGAACTCGACCGCATTCTCCGGGAAGAAGGCCTTGAACTCGGAATAGAGCTGGGCGGCGAGCGTCTTGTTGGGCGCCAGGATCAGCGCCGGGCGCTGGGTCTCGGCGATGACCTGGGCCATCGTATAGGTCTTGCCCGAGCCGGTGACCCCCAGCAGCACCTGGTCGTGCTCGCGGCCTTCAAGGCCCGCCACCAGCTCCTTGATCGCCTGCGGCTGGTCGCCGGCCGGCTTGTAGTCCGAAACCAGGTTGAAGCGCTTGCCGCCCTCCGACTTGGCTGGCCGCGCCGGGCGGTGGGGTTTCCACAGCATCGGCATAGCGGTGTCGTCATAGTCGAAGGCCCCCGACATGTCGGCGACGCCCTGCGCGGGCGGGGGAGGGGCGGTCTTTGAACGCGGCATGTTGCAGAAGGTAGGCGTCCGAGGGCACGGGCGCCAGCGTGGCTGCTGACACCGTGGCGCCAGCAGTGGAAGGCCTTGCCCCTAGAAGAGGCCTCCGCCGCTATAGGCGACGGCGCAGGCCGCAGCCAGGACGCCGAGGGCGAAAAAGAGATGGCGCATCGCACGGTCTCCGAAGTTCCTGTTCGGGACTCCAGGCGATAGGGCGATGCGCCGCCTCCAGCATGATCCAGATGGACTAGGCGGGGGGCGTCAGTCGACGCCCTTGCTGACCGCGGTTCCGACGGCCGCCCCAGCGGCTGCGCCGACCGGTCCGCCGACCACGGCTCCGGCTACGGCGCCGGTGGCTGCACGCTGCTCCACATTGTGGCCACAGGCGGCCAGTAGAAGGCCCGCCGAAACGAGGCAAACGCCAAGGACCTTACGCATGTCGATCTCTCCGAGAGTTGTTCCCGACAAACGGCCCCCAACGGCCAAGGTTCCCACAGCATTGATTGAGTCTCGCTCGAGCCTCGCATGGTGCGGCGCAATAACAGCTTGCGAATCCTTCACGGACCCGTCATAAGCCACGCCACTTTGTCGTAGACCCGTCCTTATCAGTGCGGACGGGCTTCGTTTCGAGACTTCGGTTTGCATGAGGCGGCCGACTCTCAAGCGATGATGTCGGAGGGCGTATCGCCCTCGCCGCACAGGACAGGACGTTTTGCAGAATGATAAACGGGTGCGCGCCAATTGGCGTGCCCTGACCGGAGCGGCCCTTCTGGGGTCGACGGTCGGAATCGCGCTCGGCGGCGCATACATGGCTGGCGGCATGGCCAGCGCAGCCACAGACCATGCCCGCGCCGCCCGTCTGGCGGCCGGCGCCGCAGACGGCTATTCGGAGCAGGCGCTCCAGGACGCCGCCGCGCGCATGGACCCCGGCGTGCTCCGCATCGCCCGGCGGCACGACCCCTTCACCGTGGCGGGCGCCGCCGAACGGGACCGGCAGAGCGCCATCCTGGTCGCTCGCCTGGAGCGGGGCGCCAGCGCTGTCTCACAACAGCCGCTCCTGCGCGCCAGCCTGAACGCAACGCCTTACCCCGCCGCCCCGTTCCGCCTTGGGGGCGCCCTGGAGGCGTCCCGTGAAGTCGAATGCCTGACCCAGGCGGTCTATTACGAGGCCCGCGGCGAAACCCCGGCCGGCCAGGCGGCCGTGGCCCAGGTGGTGATCAACCGCGCCCGCCACCCCGCCTTTCCCAAGACCGTTTGCGGCGTCGTCTTCCAGGGCGCCAACAGCCGGGTCTGCCAGTTCAGTTTCGCCTGCAACGGCGTGATGCGCCGGCCGGTGGAGCCTGCCGCCTGGCGCCGGGCCGAACGGGTCGCCAATCGCGCCCTCTCGGGCGAGGTCATGGGGGATGTGGGCCTCTCGACCCACTTCCACACCACGGCCGTGGCCCCGGGGTGGGGGCAGCGTCTGACGCGGGTGACCCAGGTCGGTCAGCACATCTTCTACCGCTTCGGCCGCAACCCGGCGCCGCACCGGATGCTGGCCAGCGCGCATGAAGTGACGCAGGAACAGGCCGAGGCGCCAGATCGGAAGAGCACACGTCTGAACTCCAGTCACATCGTAATCTCGTATGCCGTCTTCTGCCTGAAAAAAAAAAAATCACATCAGATAGAAACACACCGCGTCCACCGATTGTCTTTCGACCAAGTCCGTATATATGCACAACACATGTCTCATCCGCACACACACCACACCTGTCCA
>CALEOQ010000559.1 GCA_937910255.1 uncultured Caulobacteraceae bacterium
GGGAAGGGGACGGGGGGGGCGGGGCCCGCAGAGGCGGCGGTGGCGGTCACGGCCGGCGGGCGCGGGGGGGGCTGGGACGCGGCGGCGGGGGGGCGTTCGGTGGTCTCCAGGCGGGGGCCGTCGGGCAGGTGGAGGACCACCGGCAGTTGGGACTGATTGTCGAAGGGCAGCAGCTTCACCGTCACCGTGCGGGTGGCGAACATGGTCATGGCCAGAAGCGTGGCCAGGCCGACAGCGATCAGGAAGATCCAGGCGCTGCGGCGGCTGGCGATGACCCGGCCGGCCAGGGCGCGGTAGGCGCGGCCCAGCCGGCCGCCATCCTCGCCGTGAGCCTGACTCTCGGCCAGGGTCTGGCGCGCGAACCGCACCATCAGCCAGGGCGCGATCACCACGGCCACAAAGAAGGAAAACACCATGGCCGCCGAGGCGTTGACCGGGATCGGCGCCATGTAGGGCCCCATCAGGCCTGAGACGAACAGCATGGGCAGCAGGGCGGCCACCACGGTCAGGGTGGCGACCACGGTGGGATTGCCCACCTCGGCCACCGCCTCGATCGCCGCCTGGGTGGGCGAACGGCCGTCGCGCATGGCCCAGTGGCGGGAGATGTTCTCGATCATGACGATGGCGTCGTCCACCAGGATGCCGATCGAGAAGATCAGGGCGAACAGACTGACCCGGTTGATGGTGTAGCCCATCAGGTTGGAGGCGAAGAGGGTCAGCAGGATGGTGGTCGGGATCACCACGGCGGTGACGCCGGCCTCGCGCCAGCCGATGGCCAGGCCGATCAGGATGACGATGGAGACCGTCGCCAGGGCGAGGTGGAACAGCAGCTCATTGGCCTTTTCGTTGGCGCTCTCGCCATAGTCGCGGCTGACCGCCACCTCCAGACTGTCGGGGATCAGGCCGCCCCGCAGGGTCTCCACCCGCTCAAGGATGTGATCGGAAACCACCACCGCATTGGCGCCCTTGCGCTTGGCGATGGCCAGGCTGACGGCCGGGGCCTGCGACCAGCCCTCGGCGGTGCGGCTGTGGCGCCAGACGCGGGCCTGGTCCTCCCGCGGCGCCTGGATCACGTCGGCCACGTCGCGGAGATAGACCGGCTGGCCATCCACCGAGGCCACCGTCAGCAGGCCGACCGCCTGGGCCGAGGCCAGGGTGTCGCCGGCCGCAACCTCGACGGCCTGGCCGTCCTGGCGGATGACGCCTGCAGGAAAGCTGCGATTGGCTTGTCGAACGGCCTCGATCACCGAGCCCAGGGCCACGCCGCGCAGGTTCAACCGTTCGGGATCGGGTTCGATGCGGATTTCGTCGGGCCGGCCGCCGACCACGAAGGTCAGGCCGACGTCCTCGACCTTGGCCAGTTCGGTGCGCAGCTTCTGGGCCACGTCATAGAGGGCCTGGTCGCTCCAGCGGTCGGCAGCGCCCGCCTTCGGGGTCAGGGTCAGGACGACCGCAGGCACGTCGTTGATCCCGCGGGTGACGATCATCGGCTCAGGGATTCCGACGGGGATCTTGTCGATATTGGCGCGCACCTTTTCGTGCACCCGCACGGCCGCGGCGTCCGGATCCTCGCCCACATCGAACCGGGCGGTGACCAGGACCTGGTCGTCCTGCACCTGGGTGTAGACATGATCGACCGCGTCGATGCTGCGGACGATGGTCTCCAGGGGCTTGGCCACCAGCTCGGCGGCGTCGGGCGCGCGCAGGCCGGGGGCGGCCACCATGATGTCCACCATCGGCACGCTGATCTGCGGCTCTTCCTCCCGCGGGATGGAGACCAGGGCCATCAATCCCACGGCGATGGCCGCCAGCAGCGCCAGGGGCGTCAGCGGCGAACCGATGGTGGCGCGGGTGAGCCGCCCCGAGAGGCCAAGGTTCATCGGGCGGCCTCGGCCAGGGCCGGCAGCAGGCGATCGCCCGGCCGCGCGCCGGACAGGATTTCCACCCTGCCGGACTGGACGGCCGGCGCGGTCTGGACGGCGATCTCGCTGACCGAGCCGTCGGGGGCGACCAGGCGGACGAAGTCGAGGCCAAAGCGCCGGGCGACATAGCGGGCGGGGACGATCAGGGCCTGACGCTCACCCACCTTCACCTTCACGCCCACCCGCTGGCCCACCAGGTCGGCGCGCAGGCCTTCCACGGCGAGATCGGCGGTGACCTGGCCGGCGGTGATCGCCGGATAGACCTGGACGACGGTTCCATAGGCGGCGAGGCCAGGGACCTCGTCCGACGCCACGGGCAGGCGGTCGCCGACCTTCACGGCGCGGGCCTGGCCTTCAGGTATCTCCAGACGAAGCAGCGGCTGGCCCGAGGTCAGGGTCGCCACGGACTGGCCAGCCGCCACGACCGACCCGGCCGGGGCCGGCGCGTTCAGGACGCGTCCAGAAGAGGGGGCGAGGATCGCTCCTTGAGCGCCCAGCTCGGCGCTGGCGGCGCGCCGGGCCTGGGCGGCGTCCACCTGACCCCGGGCGGCCTTGGCCGCGGCGGTGGCCTGGTCCAGGCGGGCCCTGGCGTAGAACCCCTTGTCGTACAGGGTCTGAACCCGCGCCAGATCGGCCTCGGCGCGGACCGCCTCGGCGGCGGCCGCGGCGGCCTGGGCGTCATAGGCGGCGGTTTCCAGGTTGAGCCGCTGATCGCTCACCTGGCCGATCACCTGGCCCTCCCGGACATCGTCGCCCTCCCGGACCAGCAGCGCGGTGAGCGTGCCGCCGATGCGCGCCCGGGCCTCGGCCATGTCGCGGGTGGTGACCGTGGCGGCCACGGGCTTGAGGTCGTCCACGGTGGTCGTCGCCAGGGTCAGGGTCGCGCCCTCCGTGACGGCGGCGGCCTTGGGCGCCGGGGGCGGCTCACCGCGTTCGGCGCAGGCGGCGGCCCCAAGGGTCAGGGCCAGCAGGCTCGCAGTCAGGAGGGGGCGCATGAACAATCCTTCGGATGGCGGCTAGCGAACGTCGCGCACGGCGCCGGTGGCCGGATCGATGCGGATGATCGGCAGGCCCGCGGCGCGCCAGGCGCCGATCCCGCCGGCCAGATGGCCGGCCACCTCGACGCCGGCCTTGCGGCACAGGTCCAGAGCCATGCCCGAGCGCTTGCCCGAGCCGCACTGCAGGACGACGGGCCGGTCGCCGCCCACGGGCAGGGCGGCCGGATCGAAAGTGGTCAGGGGCAGGTTGAGCGCCCCGTGAATCCGTTCGGCGGCGTACTCCGCCGGCTCGCGCACATCGATCAGCACGACCTGACGGGCGGTCAGTCGGTCGTGGAGGTCGGCGGCGGTGATGTCGCGCTCGGTCATGGGCGGAGCTCCAGAATGCGTGATCGTCATTGTATATTCGAAGATGCGCATATAATGGAATAAAGAGGCGGTTCAAGCCCTGGACTTGTGACGCCGGACGCGCGGCAGCGCCTTGAGCGCGATCAATGCGGCGCCTGGAGACGGGAGCAGGATCGACCCATGACAAAGCCCATCATCGCCATCCTGGGCGCCGGACTCGGCGGCGCCGTCGCAGCCTTCGAAATCAAGGCCGCCGTGGGGTCCCGCGCTGAGGTCATGGTGGTCTCCCGGGGGGACACCTTCCATTTCGTGCCGTCCAATCCGTGGGTGGCCGTCGGCTGGCGCAGCCGGGAGGCCATCGAGGTGGCGCTCGGTCCCGTGATGGCCCGCAAGAAGATCGGCTTCACCCCTGTGGGCGCCCGACGGGTCCATCCCGCGGAGAACCGCCTGGAGCTCGAGGACGGCGAGAGCCTGTTCTACGACTATCTGGTCATCGCCACCGGGCCGGAGCTGGCCTTCGACGAGATCGAGGGCCTGGGGCCGGACGGCTTCACCCAGTCAATCTGCCATGTGGATCACGCCGAGACGGCGGCGGCGGCCTTCGAAGCCTTTGCGCGCAATCCTGGGCCCATCGTGGTCGGCGCGGTGCAGGGCGCATCCTGCTACGGCCCGGCCTACGAGTTCGCCATGATCCTGGACACCGAGCTGCGACGCCGGAAGATCCGCGACCGCGTGCCGATGACCTTCGTCACCGCAGAGCCCTATGTGGGCCATCTGGGGCTCGACGGGGTGGGCGACACCAAGGGCCTGCTGGAGGCCGAGATGCGAGATCGGCACATCAGGTTCATCACCAACGCCCGGGTGGCCAAGGTGACAGACGGCCTGATGTCGGTGGAGGAGGTGGCCGAGGATGGGACGGCGCGCGCGACCCACGACCTGCCCTTCGCCTATGCCATGATGCTGCCGGCCTTCCGTGGCGTGGCGGCGGTGGCGGGGATCGAGGGGCTGACCAATCCCCGGGGTTTCATCCTGGCCGACCGCCACCAGCGCAACCCGACCTATGGCAATGTCTTTTCCCTGGGCGTATGCGTCGCCATTCCGCCGGTGGGCAAGACGCCCGTGCCGGTGGGCGTGCCCAAGACCGGCTTCATGATCGAAAGCATGGTCACCGCTATCGCCGAAAATCTGCGGCAGATGCTGGACGGCCAGGCGCCGACCCATGAAGCCACCTGGAACGCCATCTGCCTGGCGGACTTCGGCGACGGCGGGGTGGCCTTCATCGCCCAGCCGCAGATTCCGCCGCGCAATCTCAATTGGGCGGCCGAAGGCGGCTGGGTGCATCTGGCGAAGGTGGGCTTCGAGAAATATTTCATCGGGAAGATCAAGCGCGGCGAAAGCGCGCCCTTCTACGAGAAGCTGGCCCTCGACCTCATGGGGGCTCGCAAGTTGAAAGCCTGACCATGGTCCAGATCGTCTGCCCCAACTGCGCCGCCGCCAACCGCATCCCGCCGGAGCGGGACGCCAGCGCCGCCAAGTGCGGCCGCTGCGGCGAGGCCCTGTTTCAGGGGCGTCCCGTCGAGGTGGACGCCGCCCGCCTGCAGGTTCACCGCCGCGCCAACCAGGGGCTGCCGGTGCTGCTGGACGTGTGAGCGCCCTGGTGCGGCCCCTGTCGATCGATGGCGCCCCATTTCGCCGCCGCCGCCCAACGGCTGGAGCCGCGGGCGCGGCTCTTGAAGCTGAACGCCGACGAGGCGCCGGAGGCCAGCGCCGCGCTTGGCGTCTCGGGCATCCCGGCCCTGATCCTGCTGAAGGACGGCCGGGAGGTCGCCCGCCAGGCTGGCGCCATGACCACAGACCAGATCATCGCCTGGATGAACCAGGCGCTCGCCGCCGGCTGACCGGCGGCGTTCACGGAAGGGCCAAGCTCATGACACTCGATCGCGCCGTCTTCGTCTTCGCTGGATTGGTCGTCCTGGCCGGGGTGACCCTGGCCTATCTGGTCAGCCCCTGGTGGATGCTGCTCAGCGCGTTCGCCGGCGCCAACATGATCCAGGCCGCCTTCACCGGCTTCTGTCCGGCCGCCCTGGTGTTCAAGAAGCTGGGCGTCAAGCCAGGCGTGGCCTTCCGCTGAGCCGCGCCAACTGGTCGAGGCCGTCCCGGGCGAGACTGCGGGTCACCTCTTCGGCGCCGAGCGCCTTGGCCAGGGGAGTCGCCTGACCCGCCCACAGATTGCTGAAGTCTGGCCCCGGTCTCGCCGTCCGCTGTGGGGAAGGGCGCCGCGGCCGCCGACATGGGGCCGAGTTCGGTCATCAGCCGGTTGTAGATCCCCCGGGCCGGGCGGCCGGTGAACAGGTTCGTCACCGCCGTGCCGTCGTCCCGCGCGGCCGCCAGGGCCTGACGGTGGAAGTCCGGGATCAGCGATTCCGGGCTTCGCAGATAGGCCGTGCCCACCTGGACCCCGGCCGCGCCCAGAGCCAGGGCCGCGGCCATCCCCCGTCCGTCGGCCACGCCGCCGGCGGCGATCACCGGGACATCGACCGCATCGACGATCTGCGGAACCAGGGCGAAGGTTCCAGGCTGGGCGCGCATGTCTTCGGTAAGGAAGCTCGCCCGATGGCCGCCGGCCTCGAAGCCCATGGCGATAGATCGGAAGAGCACACGTCTGAACTCCAGTCACGTCGTAATCTCGTATGCCGTCTTCTGCTTGAAAAAAAAAAAAACATCATCACATCTTTTAACTAGCTACTACCTCACTTACTAATACATACCGCATATCATTACCGACCCCA
>CALEOQ010000560.1 GCA_937910255.1 uncultured Caulobacteraceae bacterium
GGAGCCCCTCGGTGGAGTGGCGCGCGGGCGTGCCGTCCGGTTTCGGGCAGGCGGTTATGCATAACAAATCGAACCCTGCGGCTTGCAATCTCGCAGCGGCGTACGCATCCTGGCCATGGCGCCGCCTCCTGGGCTGGGTCTGTCAAACCGCCATCGGGTGAACCAGCTGCCTGAGGGGGCTTGGTTTGTCACTTCCGATGGCCCAGGCAGGACGGTTTTGCGCAGCCTCATGGGCAAGCGCTTCACCTCCCTCGCCGCGCCGGACGAGGTGACAGCGCGCGCGGTAAGCGAGGCGGGGCTTGCGGAGATCTGGCGTGCGCCCTCCCAAACCCTGACCTTGCGCCTGCAGTGGTTCGACCAAACCCGTGCCGAAGCCGTGCGGCTCAACCAAGCCTTTGAACACATCGACTTTGCTAAGGCCGAAGCCATTCATGGCCTCGATCCCAATAGAGCGCCGGTGCGCCATTGGCTCATTCTACCCCCAGCCCAGGCGCCCAAGCGTTCGGCCTGTGAGGGAGAGAGGCCGCCCTTGGTGGTGATCCCATACCCCGGGGCCAGTTATCCAACCGCGCCAGATCCTCTTGGCCGCGGCATAGGCCGATACAGCGCCAATCCCCAGCTGCTGGCCGCCGCCGGCTTTGCTGTGCTCATCCCGAGCCTGCCCCGAGCGCCTGGGCAAGAGCCGGGCGAGGAATTGGCGGCTCAGATCCTTGCCGCCGTGGACCTCGTTCCAGCCGATAGCGGGGCCGACACCCACCGTCTTGGGATCATGGGGCAGAGTTTCGGAGGTTACAGCGCCCTGATGGCGGCCACGCAAAGTTCAAGGTTTCGCGCCGTGGTCGCCTCAGCCGCACCGTCCAACCTCGCCTCCATGCGCGGCGCCTTTGATCCCCATCACGAGGTTCTTCCCCGCGACGGGCTTGAGCTGAACCCCAACTATGGGTGGTCTGAGCTCGGCCAAGGACAGCTCGGCCGCTCCCCCTGGGAGGACCCCGGCGTCTATGTGCGCAACAGTCCCGTGTTCTTTGCTGATCAGATCACCGCTCCGGTTCTCTTGATCCATGGCGATGGGGACTTCGTCCGCCTCTCCCAGGCTCAGGAGATGTTCTCGGCTCTCTATCGATTGGGCAAGGACGCCCAGCTGCTGACCGCTTATGGCGAGGGGCACATCATCGCCAGCCCAGCAAATCGCCGAGCGGTGACGTCCCACACGTTGGCTTGGCTCCAATCGGCCCTCTGTCGATGACCACCAAAGCTCGGCTTCCGAGGTTCCTTTTCGAGGCCGCCCAGTTTGCGGCTTCGATCTTAGTCGTCGCAACAGCGCCGCACGCCCGTTCAACGGCGACCAGGACCTCGCGAAGGTCAGTGACGGGGGAGGTCACGCCGTAGGCAAGCTTCGGTTCGGCAGGACCCTGGGCGGCGCTCAGATAGGGGAGAGAGGCCTATGAGGACGCCATTCGCCGCTCCCACGCCCGGACCCAAAGCTCTGTCATGATGAGATTGACGATGTCCCCGTAGCCTCCATGCCAGATGAGGTGTTCGACACTCAGCCGATCCTTCAGCGGTTCGGCCTGAAGGAGCCCCATAGCGGCGAGGCGCCCCTCAAGCAGTAACGGGACAATGTCTGGCAGGCTAAGCGCGATTGTCTGACCATAGTGGGCTGATAGCCTGCCCTTGGTCCGCCTTCGGGCGACCTGCTCCGGGATGCGGTGCGCAAAGACCTGGCGAGCAAGCCCCCTGTCGATGCCGCCCAAGGTTAAGTCCACGGCCGGGATCGCCAAACAGAGCTCAACAAGGGGCTGGGCCAGCAAGGGATGCCTCAGCCGCGCAGCCTGACCACGACGACTCCGACCATGGACGATGAGGGCGTTGGCGAGGCTGGCGATCTGCAGATACTTGGCGGGTCCCACATGCTCCAGGTCGCAAAGCCAAGGATGGACCGGGGCCTGGACGGCCAGCTCATGCGCCCTTGCTGTCAGAAAGGGCGGCGCCCGCACGGCGGTCGGACCGCCCCACCGCGCCCGGCTGGCCTCGCCGACGAGGCCCCAGATCGACCGCCCCTGCCACCGCGCAAGATTGAGCAGCTCGCTGACGGAAACGCGCCCGAGATGATCGGCCGCGATCAGGGGTGTCGGCGTTTGGAAGAAGACATTGTCGCCCCCTTGCCCGGTTAGAATGACCTCCACATCGTAGGCCTGACACACAGCCGCCACGTGGTCATCATGGACATGATCGAAGCTGTTGAGCGCGGGCCGAAGATCGCTCGAGAGCTCGGCTAGGGCATCTAGATCTAAGGGTTGCAGAGGCTTTTGCACCTCAGTCAGGTCGAGGCCCCATCGATGGGCGACGGCTCGGGCATAGGGACGTTCATCCCCCTGGCGCTCACCGCCATAGTAGTTGAGGCCGCAGGTGATCTCTCCGCCGCAGGCCGCCAGCGCGCCAACCACAATGGTTGAGTCCAAGCCGCCTGATATCTCAATCAGGGCTCGGCTGTGCGACGAGACCCTCACAACCTGATCGACTGTAGCCAAGAGCTCAGGCGCCCAATCGACCCCGCGTGGTCGGTCCTTCTCGATGAACTCAGTCGGCGTCCAGACCTGATGGTGAACGCCCTCCGCCCACAGCCCGCCCGGAGAGATGCTCTGCAAGCCTCTTAGACATACCGCGGCGGTATGTTGGGTCGGATTGCTAAGCACGCCAGCAACCTGTCGCCAATCAATGGCGAGGTCCTCAGGCAAGGCCGGCGTCAACCAATCTGGCAAGGTGGAGGCGACCAGGTCCACCGCATCACGCCGCCAGGTCACGGCCGCCATGTCGCCAGAGGGTGAACGAAAGATCGACAGAGGACGGGCCTGGTCGGCCAGCCGCACATGCACGTAGCCTCCCCAGGCGCGCCTCATCATGGAGCGCGCCTGGGGAAGCGGGCTCTCCCAGGTGTGGTCGAACAGGCTGTCGGGAAGATCAGATCCACCCACCCTGATCTCGCCGAACAAGAGATCGGGGCCTTGAACAAAGACGGCGCATTGGGCCGGCCCCGGCTGAACGAACACATCGACGCCGTCTGCGATCATCTGGTGAGCCCATCCCGGCCCAGGACCAAGACGCAACGCCAGGAGCCAGGCGGGTGTCTCACCAGGACGGCTCAAGGCCAGGACAAACCCGCTCACCTTAAACCACCAAGATTGGCGTGAAGCCGCTGACATGGTCGCAGGTGTCATCAAGCACCACGTCCTCGACCTGCAGCCAGCAGTGAGCTTCGAAAGGCCAGGTTTGCACACCAAAGACCCAGGCCGCGTTCAGCCCCTCACGGCTCAGGAGCGCATGCAGAACAAAGGACCGGTAGAGGCAGTCTCCCTGGCTTGGGACCCAAGGCAGGGCCGCTAGGAATCGGCCGGCCGCCTTCTCAGACAGGGCGAGATCGGTACGCCCCAGACCTGACCGGGCGCCGGCGACGGCCACCAACTGGGCGAAGGATCGACCGTGAAACCCTACAGCCGCGCTGATCGTCGCGGCCGCAGCCAGCCGGACGGTGGCCCAAGGGTCGAGGCGATAGGGCGAGAGCTGGGCGTCCCGCTTTACATGCCCGGGCGCCGGTGCGCGCGGCGAAGGGGCCCTCAAGACCTTGATGAAGCCACCGCTGACGAGAACCTCAGCAAGATCGTGATCCTGGATCGCCACCTCATTGCTCCCGTCCTTGAGGCGCAGACCAGCGCCTGCGGCGGGTACGCAGAAGTACTGGCCCGACGCGACGCTCAGCAGCAGGAGGTCATCGCCCCTGATGGCGGCATGGACCTGATCAGCAAGGCCGTAGGAAACCCTGGCCGACGGGACGGCGCCGTCAGACAGCGCCGTCCCCTGCCCTTTAGGGCTGCGGCCGAGCATCAAGCTCGACATTCTCACCGATCGAGCCGCGGGTGAGGACACGCGCGTCTCCCAGGCTGATCACTCGAAACTTGGTGGAGGTCATGGATATCTCCCGTTTTGGTTTCCACCGCTGAAGTGCGGCCGACCCAGGGGAGCGCCGGAGACTTGGCCATTCAAACCATATCCCAGGCGCCAACCAACTATAGATCGGCCCCACGGGCGCGACTGCGCATGGCCGCCACGATCTCTGGCGCGGCCTGCCGGCGAGGCTCATGAAACTGGTCGATCCACGTTATGAGGTCGCTTTGCTCACCGCCACGGAGCAAGGCGCTGAGGGGGCGCCAGCCTTCAGTCATCGTTGCTGCGGCCAGCACCTCAGACTCAACGCGCCGCGGCGGCGCCAAGCGATCGGCCAGCAACAGGTGGGCCCGCTGCAGGGCAAGATTGCGCCCTTCCTGAACCAGACGGAGGAAAATCTGCTCGGTCGCCGCTAGCGGTTCAGCCTGCGCCTGAAGGTCTATGAACTCGGCCACGGCGCCCCAACGTTCAGGGCCCTGTGGAAACTGTGGCTCTATGGCTGCGCGGAGATAGGCCTTTTGCAGATCGTACAACTCAACGAGATCCACCGCATCTAGCCGCCATGCAAAGAACCCCGCCCCCCGCCGCTCATCGATCAGGCCTTCTCCGGCAAGCCGCGCGAACGCCTCTCGGACGGGGGTCTGACTCAGATTGAGGCCTCGTGAAACTTCGGCTGCGGTGAGCTGCTCGCCCATCACCAAGGCGCCCGATCGGATCTGGGTTCGGATGGCGCCCACCGCCTCGCCATAGGGATCGCGCCGTCGCATAGCCTGCCCATAAGAAATCGACGCTTCGCCGCCTAGGGTTGCGCATCGGCCGGGAAGATGAACAGCAAAGCCTCTCGACCGCGGCGCGAAAGGGCAAGCCGCCTTGACCTCACAAGACCAAGACTCAGCCAATATTTGGCGCATATCTCCCCTATTTTGGAATAACAATGTTTGCTGTCACCTCGTCGCTATACAAACAAACCTGTTGTCGGAATAGTGAGCCGCGGTCGACGACTCCCCCCGCCGCTCATCTTAAGTTGTATTTTTTGGATGCCCGATGGCGGAGCCCTATGCCACCCAAGCCGATGTCGCCCTAACATTGCCTGGTGTTCTCCGAACTCTTCGGCAGCGCCGTCGCTTGAGCGCGGCCGAAGTCGCCGATGGCATGGGGCTGCCGGTGAGGACCTACCAGAACTTCGAGGCCGAACTCAGCGGGGCCTCACCGGCGAGGTTTCATACCTTCGCCAAGGTGACCGATTGCGACGCAATGGCCCTCATTCTATGCGCGGGGGGCGCCGACCCAGCCCTCGCCCTGGCCTGCGCGGACAACAAGGCGGTGTCCATCGCCGTCGGCGCCATCGAAGATCTCTATGAGAGTCTTGGCTCTGAAGTGAGCACACTGACCGCCGCCGGGTTGATTGGCGCATTTGATCACGCGCGCGAACTGCTCCTGAGCGACATCAGCGCCCAGTCGCGCGGACGCGCCGCGCGAAGTCCAGACCCAACGGGCCTGCTAACCCATCGGCAATTGGAATGCCTGCGCTGGGCTCAAGCCGGCAAAAGCTCAACCGACATCGGCGTGATCCTCGGCATCTCCCATCGAACGGTCGACTGCCATATCGCCGAGGCCTGCACGCGGCTGCGGGTTAGAACCCGGGTCCAAGCCATTTCTAGCGCCATTGAGCTTGGCCTCTTGGCGCCCCGGCCTCAGTAAACTTACGGGGTCGCCACGCCAGGAGGCCAATAGCGGACTAGAGAAGCCTCGCCCCGCGCGACCGACCCCATCGCCTGGCTGGTGAGCGTCGACGCCAGCCCCGGCTGGATCTGCGCGGGCGTTGAAGTTTTGTGCTAGGATTGCGACATAGCCCTTATTCAGACGTTTCGCCTGCGCCGCCACATAGGTCGGCTGGCTGACCGCAGACGGACCGGGAGTTTCGCACCGCCATGAGCACCACCGACGTTCTCGAAGCCGATTTCCGCGACGGCCAGATCCGCACCCACGGGCCTGAGGGCTTTGAAGGCATGCGCAAGGCTGGACGACTGGCGGCCGAGTGCCTGGACATGCTGACCCCCTATGTCGTGCCCGGCGTCGTCACCGATGACCTCGACCGCCTGGCCCGCGAGTTCATCCTCGA